>NZ_KV817522.1:0-468 GCF_001814685.1 Prevotella sp. HMSC077E09
GCCGAACGACAACCTCAAAGCACAACTTCTGCGCTATGACTACAGCCAGGTGCTGATGGAGAACGACTTCTTAGGCTACATCGGTAACGGCCAACGGCTCTATATGCACTTTGACACGATCTATAAAGACCCTGTGAAACCACAGTATTATCACGTGGAAGGAAAGAGCAAAGTAAAGCAGAACCTCTGTAGTTTCACAGGGGGCATAACCATTCATTCCTTTGTACCGAACGAGGAATCTGACAGTCTTATAAAACGATATCATCTTAAAGCGCAGTATCAGTTGAATGAGGATGTCAACCAACGCGGTTCGGGTTTCTTTGCCGGTCGACTCACTTCCGACTTCTTCATCTATAGGGATTCCATTTATTTCGACGAAGTGGAAGGTGGCGAGGACGGCTATAATAACAACCAATTTGAGGGCCGTTGGACCTCTTATCGCACGAAAATATCGAAGAAAGCGAACTT
>NZ_KV817523.1:0-15382 GCF_001814685.1 Prevotella sp. HMSC077E09
CGGCTGACCGCAGAGAGGCTGACCGCAAGCTTGAAGACTGCGACGCAACTGTAAAGAAAACTACACAGAGAACACTTCGGCGTCGGCGGCTCCCTTTCTTCTGTTTCTTTCCGTCGTTCTTGTTCTTGTTCTTTGTTCTTGTTCCTAGGGAAAGAAAAGCCATTGATTATCAGATAGTTAAAATGTTAATTAATCTAAACTTCAGGGCAAGTGAAGAAAAGTTGAGCAGAAGTGGAGAGACTTCCAATAAAATTAAGACGCTAAACAAAGCCATATTTTGTAAAGTTTTACAACCATTTATGTAGATTATTTTTCACTTGAAGTATCACATTCCCTTACTAAATTATTCCTTCCAATAATCATATTATATAATAATGTACGCGTAAGAAAGTTCTTTTTCCATTCTTCAAAGTTAGCGAAAAACAGCTCTTGAAAGAACAAAAAGAATACAGTTCTGAACCAGAAGCCCTGATTGGAAGACTGGCACAGCACATCTTCAGCGCATCTTCCTCAGCAGAAGCAGAATAGGGAAAGGCCCTCTATCAGCAAAAACAAACCTGCATTCTATCGCTACTCCTGCCCATTTGCTGTAAACGGATTATTCAATCGTGACCACACAGTATTCAGACTGTGTGCCAATACGAAATTTTCCGCCCCAGATACCGAGTCCACTGGAAACATAATAAAACGTGCGGCCTTTCACCAACGAACCATAGCTCTTTTCATACATAGACCTCACAATCCAATTGATGGGCCACACCTGTCCATCATGCGTATGCCCACTGAATTGAAAATCAACATTGTTTCGCTCCGCTTCTTCCAAATGATAAGGTTGATGATCAAGCAGAATGAGATATTTTGAAGCATCAATATGCGTCATCAAATCATGCAAAGGTCTGCGCCGTTTGTTCGTGCGGTCATCACGACCTATCAACACCACACCATTCCCCAAGTCCACAGCGGCATCTCTTAACAGTTTGATACCCGCAGTCTGATAGAATTTTTCACTGTTTGGTTCGCCAGCATAATAATCATGATTTCCAAGACAAGCATAGACAGGAGCCTGCAAACGGCGAAACTCTTCGGCCATACCTGCACGCAACAACGGCACGACACTGAAGTCAACAATATCTCCGGCAATGAGCACATAGTCCGGATTTTCAGCATTAATCATGTCTACCCATTTAGCCAAATCAGTCCGCGTGTTATGCCATCCCAAATGCAGATCGCTCACCATAACCATTTTTACAGGCTGCCTCAACTTCTTTGGTGACTTCAAATCTATAGGAACTTTCACCTTATTATAATAATGAAGATTGCCATAGGTGAACACCCCAACTATCAGTAACAACACCGTAAGACTCCCCACTCCGCTTGCATGGAGATATTCACGGGGTAAAATTCCAATCCAACGAGCCATATCTGCCACAAAGAAAAGCATGAACAGGTAGAGCAACACGAATATCGAGGAGTAGCCAACTTCATAAAGTAAACGGGCAAAAACCGTAGGCAAGCCATCGAGACCAACAAGGAAATTGAAGAACATGCAAAGGAACGACAGCACCATCAGGCCCAAAATGATACTTTTCAAAGCATAACCAAAGGGTAGTATCAGCCAGACATGCCAACCAACATAGCCACATCCCAACAAAGGGAGAAGCAGAAAAACAATCATCCAAAATGTATTCATACCGCAAAAGTAGGAAAAAGCGGGGAAAAAGGAATAAAGATTATTATAAAACAAATTAAAACTGCTCATGCTTACAAAATGCAAATACAGCCTATAAGAGCACAGTACGGGCGATTCCAACAGCACAAAAATGCAACAGCAAAAGTCATGGCCAACGCTAAAAATACTTTCTCGATGATTTTTTCTCTGCTCACAAGAGATTTCTCAAAATAAATACTAACTTTGTAAATGTTATTATTCATCTAAAAAATAAAGCTCATGATTAAGATTATTTTATGGATAGCAGTAGCAGTCATCTGCCTCTATATCCTATGGAAAAGTTTTTCAGCAAACAACAAATGCCCTAAAGAAGAGTTGCAGACCGATGAGAATACTGAAGAAGAATATATAAACGAGGTCATCAAGCAATATGGCGAACCTGTTGAAGTGCTCAGTATTTCTGCGCTCACCAATACCCGACAGGAGTTGCCTTTGATGCTTTATGCAGACTTTCTCATCATCAACAAGCAACGCATCAATCAAGAAGATATCAGCGACATCACTTTCAACAACAGCGCCAATCCCTACATTGCCAATGACTATCAGGTAATCATCACGCTTCAAGACGAAAGCAAAAAGAGTTTTTCTGTAGGCAATGACATTGACCAGGCACGCTATATCATGCAACGCCTGACAGAACTTTACAGGTAGATCCGCCCTATCATCTATAGCCACTCGCAACAAAAGACTTCAGAGAGAACGATAACAAACGGTCTTAGTGGGAATTAGGAGCGGGTGAAAGATTGGTCAAAAAGCATCATCAAAGTATTTAGCTTGGAGGGTATGCGGCTGCGATACAGTCAGCAATATATATCGCGAATAACAGAAATTAAATCCAACAAGTCGACTATTCGCTATCGAGAAAAGATGCAGCGCAATGAATATGATGTTCTAACATGAGTCATCTCAGGCTCTAACTTGTGGCATATTGGCATGCAATATGCGTCAAAAGGCAATGCGAAATGACATAGATTATCCTGTAATGTGACGCAGATTGCAAACAAGGTAACTCTTTTGAATATATACATATCCATAGGGAACCATCCTTTCCCCACAAAGAAAACTGCAGACCACTATTCACAGTGGCCTGCAGTCAGAGTTAAAACAAAGGTCGGAGTTATAAAAATTCTTTAATATGCTTCGTCATTTTCAATTTCTGCACGGTTGATTTTCTTTCCATCAATGGCACGCCATGCATAGAAGATATAGGCAAACACAAACGGTATCAACAATGAAACCACCGACATTGTAGTAAGCGTGAACTCGCTGCTACAGCTGTTCATGATGGTCAGGCTGCTCTGCAGATCAGCGTTCGACGGATAGTAAGCCGTGTTGTTCCAGCCTGCAAAAAGCAGTAATCCTATGACTACAAGGATAACTCCGACACCTGCAGGCCAGATGCCACGCGTGTAGGCAGCCTTCAACACCGTACGTCCCACAGCAAAAAGCAGCAGCACAACACCTGCAAGGAATACGAGGGTGACATACCACATGTCTATGAGATTATGGAGATATTTCATCGGTTCCATGAAGATGATGCCTGTTTCGGGATGATAAGCAAAGCCATCTTTCAACAGCGTGCGCACTAAGAATGAAAGGAAGAGCACGAGGAATGGCACCACATTATAAATCAGATGACGGCGTGACCGCTCATTGACTGCTTTGTCATCCACATTGTTAATAATATAGAACAAACCGAGAACGCGTGCCAGGAACATAACAGCCAGGCCGAAGATGAGGTTCCATGGATCGAGCAAAGCATCAAGACCATTGCTTGCATTGGCCCAACGGCTGATGACAGGTTGCATGGAGTCTGTGATGTTCATCTTGTCGATAAGAAAGTTACTTCCATTGAAGAAAGTTGCAACAGCACCGCCCACGAGCAGCGGGCCTACAATGCCATTGATGACAAGAAACCACTGGAAAGTGCGTGTTCCGAGCAAATTCCCGAGTTTATTCTGAAACTCATAGCTCACGGCCTGCAACACGAAAGTGAACAGAATGACCATCCAGAGCCAATAAGCACCACCGAAACTGGTACTGTAGAAAAGTGGGAACGAGGCGAAAAAAGCACCGCCAAAGGTAACAAGCGTAGTGAAGGTAAACTCCCATTTACGCCCAGTGGAGTTGACAACAAGGCGACGTTCTTCCGGTGTATGCCCCAAACTGAATATCAAAGAGTTGGCTCCCTGCACGAACATCAGAAACACTAAGAGTCCGCCTAAAACAGAAACCAGCAACCACCAATAGTGCTGTAAGAATGTATATGTCATACTGCCGGGGCCTCCATCCCCTTCTTGATTTGTTTGAAAAGAATATTGATTTCAACCGCAAGCATGGTTGTAAAGAGCGCAAGGAACAGGAAGAAAGTAATCATGACGCTGCCTGCATTGAGGTCGCTCACAGCAACCCAGGTAGGCAACATGTCCTGGATAGTCCATGGCTGACGGCCCATTTCTGCAACAACCCAGCCTGCTTCACTGGCAACATAAGCCAAAGGAACAAGCACGATAGCTGAGATATGAAGCCAACGCCAACGCTTTTCAGAGATATCTTTGCGCCAGCTGACATGGCCGGATATCAGGAAGAAGAGAATAAAGAGGATGCCTAACCCCACCATAACACGGAATGACCAGAAGTTAAGTGGTATATTCGGCACAATCTGGTCAGCAGACTTTACATAACCATAACCGAAGTATTTGATATTGTCTGTCAAGGTTTTGCGTGTTGCCTCATCCTTTTTACCTGCGCGATACTGCTGCAGAGCCGTGATAGCCATGCGTCCGCGCTGCATCTTTTCAGCCACAGAAGGCTCCTTGGTACCGTCTTCCTTCACGTAACCATCAATGAGATTGTTGATGCCCGGCACATAACCATCGAAGTCGTGTGTAGCCAAAACAGAGAGTGCCTTGGGCATACCTATTTTATAAGGTGGCTCGTCAACATTGCGGTAATCAGGCTGACCACCAAACGGGACACCGGCTATAAGCGACAGACTCTGTGTCTTTCCACCATTATAGAGCGCTTCCATTGCAGCGAGTTTCATAGGCTGAACCTGTGCCACTTGATATGCAGAATTATCGCCAGTCAACGCTGCCAAGAGTGATGCACAAAGACCTACGATCGTGCCAATCTTCATACTCTTGACTGCCAATTGCTTCTCACGGCCTTTCAGCAGGTACCAACTGCTGACGCCAACCACAAAGATGGCACCGATGATCCATGATGAAGTAACGGTGTGGAAAAACTTATCTACAGCAAAAGGTGACAGTGCGACATCAAAGAAAGAATTCATTTCAAAACGCATGGTGTCGGGATTAAAGGTCTGACCGACAGGGTACTGCATCCACGCATTGGCTACCAATATCCACCAAGCTGATATGGTTGCACCGAGTCCGGTGAGCCATGTTGAAGCCAAATGAAAGCCGGCCGAAACCTTCTTCCAACCGAAAAACATCACTGCAACGAATGTACTTTCCATGAAGAAAGCAAGGATACCCTCAACGGCAAGAGGTGCTCCGAAGATGTCTCCGACGAACCATGAGTAGTTACTCCAGTTGGTTCCAAACTCGAATTCAAGAATAATACCTGTCGCCACACCCATAGCAAAGTTGATTCCGAAAAGCTTCTGCCAGAACATGGAAGCTTCTTTCCAGAACTGTTTCCGTGTGCGATAATAACAGGTTTCAACGATTCCCATAATCAATGCGAGGCCAAGTGTCAACGGTACAAACAGCCAATGGTAAATGGCTGTAAGTGCAAATTGCGCCCGTGACCAATCAATTGTAGCCGCACTGACATCTAAAAGTTGATGCATCATAATGTTGTTTTTTTGATTATTATTAAAACTTAGTTGAAATACAAGGTTAAAATTAAGGTGTTATTCAAGGCAAACGACGCTCTAACTGCGAATTGACAAACCCTGCCTTATCGCCGTTTTTTACTCTTGTCCCAATGAAATCAGGAAAGAAAAACAACTTCAGAACGGCAAAAATAACAAACAACTTGACAAGGATAATCAGCCACAGCGTCTTACCCAGCGTCATCTGTTTGAAGCCGTCATAATAAAGATAAAACGCTTTCTTGACAAACTTCATTATACTCATTTAGTCCTCTTACATTAGAAAATCGGTTGTAAAATTAAGAAAATATTTTGAATATTGTCCGTTTTCTCGGTAAAAATGCAAAAAAACACAACGGAATTCTCTTGATCAATCAAAATATTTTGATAATTAAGATAAATTCGGTAAATTTGCGAAGATAATTAACAGAAGATGCAATATAATATATGAATAAGAAGACTTTGATTTCTGTAATTGTTGTAGGACTGCTGCTTGTAGGAGGAATAATCTATCTCTCAATCACGCTCAGCAATCAGAAGAAAGAGAATAAAGCCATGCAGGAACTGGCCGAGCTTGACAAGAAGGAAATGGAAAACGAATATCAGCAGTTCGCCAATCAATATAGTGAGATGAAAACTCAAATCACCAATGATTCTATTGTGGCGCAACTGACTGCAGAACAGGAGCGCACACAGCGACTGTTGGATGAGCTGCGCCATGTCAAGAGCACTGATGCAGCGGAGATTGCCCGCTTGAAAAAAGAGTTGGCTACGGTCAGGAAAGTACTGCGAAGCTATGTCATAGAGATAGATTCACTCAATCGATTAAATCAGAACCTGACAGCTGAAAACACTCAAATCAAGGGACAATATGCAGAAGCCACCCGCCAGATAGAAGGCTTGAACAGCGAAAAAGCATCCTTGTCAGAGAAAGTTGCCATTGCTGCCCAGCTTGATGCGACTGATATTTCACTGCAAGGAAAGAACAAACATGGCAAGACTACGACTAAAATTTCAAAATGCACAGCGTTGCAACTTAACTTCACTATAAGCAAAAACGTGACGGCAGGAAACGGCACAAAGACCATTTATGTGCGCATCACCTCACCTTCAGGTACTTTGCTTAGCGGTGGAGGTTCATTCCAATATGAGAACAAAACGTTGGCAAGTACCATGCAGAAGACCATTGAATATGGTGGGCAGGAGACACCGGTCACACTGTTCTGGACTGTGAACCAAGCACTGTTGGAAGGCACCTACAATGTCAGTATCTTTACCGATGGCAACATGATAGGCTCGCGAAGCTTCTCTTTCAAATAAAAACTCTATAGTCATAATAGATGAAGAAAATACTTTCCATATTCATGCTTTGTGGCGTTATGCTGCCCATCGAGGCTCAGAATGTGTTGAGTCTTGACAGTTGTCGTGCACTTGCTTTGCGCAACAACAAGCAGATAAACGTTTCCAAGCTGAAACAGGAGGTGGCACTGAACATCCGTAAGGCTGCCAGAACGAAGTATCTGCCCAAGGTAGATGCAGCGGGAGGCTACCAGTATTTCAGTGAAACTATCTCCTTGTTGAGCAAAGATCAGAAGAGTGCGCTCAACAATTTAGGCACCAATTTCACTACTGCGGCAGGCGGAAGTCTCAGCGGAATGATTACCGGATTAGTGCAACAAGGGGTGATAACTCCTGCAGTTGCCCAACGGATCAATAGCATGGTGAGTCAGATCAGCACACCGATTGCCAAGACCGGAAACGAAATAGGCAGCTCTATCACCAAGTCATTAGAGACCAACACCCATCACATTTGGGGTGGAGCTGTCATGCTTCGTCAGCCTATCTACATGGGTGGGGCTATCACTGCACTCAACAACATTGCACAAATCAACGAACAGTTGACTGCCAATGACACTGATGCAAAGACACAGGCAACCCTCTACAGCATAGACCAGGCCTACTGGTTAGTGGTTTCTCTGAAGCAGAAAAAGGCCTTGGCTGACAGTTATCTCGGGCTGGTGAAGAAGCTTGACAGTGATGTTCACAAGATGATTAAGCAGGGAATTGCCACGCGTGCAGCCGGTCTGAAGGTAGATGTGAAAGTGAATGAGGCCGAAATGCAAGTGACCCAGGTTGAAGACGGACTTGCATTGGCCAAGATGTTGCTGTGTCAGCTCTGCGGACTCCCCATGGATCAAGATATCACTTTGGCCGATGAAGACCGCAAACAGCTGAATGTCAACCTTAATGAACAATCAGCTACCGTTGCAGATAAGGCCTCGGCCAATACCAATCGCCCGGAACTGCGCATGCTTCAGAATGCGGTCGACATCAGCGAACAGGCCACGAAACTTGTCCGTGCGACTTATCTTCCACATGTTCTGCTGACGGGTGGCTACCTTGTCAGCAATCCCAACCTCTTCAACAGCTTTGAACGCAAGCTGGCAGGCACATGGAACGTTGGCGTCATCGTACAGGTTCCTGTGTGGAATTGGTTTGAAGGTGCCTACAAAGTGCGTGCTTCAAAAGCAGCCACAAGCATGGCCCAGATGGAACTTGCCGATGCTCAAGAGAAGATTGGCTTACAGATAACACAGAGCCAGTTCAAAGTGAAGGAAGCTCACAAACGACTCTTGATGGCTCGTAAAAACATCAAGAGCGCCGAAGAAAACCTGCGTTGTGCCAATGTCGGTTTCAAGGAAGGTGTCATGGAAACAACTGATGTCATGGCGGCACAAACGGCATGGCAACAGGCACAGAGCCAGCAGATTGATGCCGAAGTAGAAGTAAAATTAGCTCAGGTAAACCTACAAAAGGCCCTCGGTGTATTGAATTATTAATATTGAAAATAAAGAAATATCATGTCAGCAAAATCACAACATAACAACATTCTACTTGCAATCATCGGCTTTGTCCTCGTTGTTGTCATTGTAGGTCTTATCGGTTTCCTCACACTTGGCAGGGAAGACGACACCATTCAAGGCGAAGTTGAAGTTTCTGAATACCGCATCTCATGCAAACTTCCGGGCCGAGTTGTCGACCTTCGAGTCAAAGAAGGCGACTACGTTCATGTAGGAGACACATTGGCAATCCTTGAAATTCCTGAGATTGATGCACAGAAGAAGGTAGCTCAGGCAGCTGGTGCAGCCACCCAAGCACTGCAGGATCTCACCGATGCCGGTGCCAGAAAGGAACAAATCCAGGGAGCATTTGAACTCGTTCAGCAGGCAAAAGCTGCTGCTGAAATTACGAAGAAAACCTATAACCGCATGCAGAACCTCTATAATGAAGGTGTCATCAGCGGTCAGAAACGCGATGAAGCTTTCGCGGCGTTCAAGGCATCTGAAGCACAGGTAAAAGCTGCTCAAAGTCAGTATGAAATGGCAAAGAATGGCGCAAGGTCACAGGAAAAGCGCATTGCAGCAAGTAATGCACAAGCAGCAAAGAGCGCTGTTGACGTGGTGAGTTCACTGTTGAAAGAAACTGTTCAGGTATCCCAGGTTGAAGGAGAAGTGAGCGATGTCTACCCCAAAGTAGGCGAACTCGTGGGACTTGGCTCACCAATCATGAGCATTTCCATTTTGAGTGACCAGTGGGGTGCATTCAACATCCGCGAAGACCAGCTTAAAGGGATGAAGATTGGCGACACGTTCAATGCTTTTGTTCCGGCCTTCAACAAAAACATCCGCATGAAAGTCTACTATATCAAAGACCAGGGAAGCTATGCTGTCTGGAAAGCAACAAAGACCACGGGGCAATATGATCTCAAGACATTTGAGGTGAAAGCACGCCCCATTGACAAGTTGGAAGGCCTGCGTCCAGGTATGAGTTTGATCAAGAAATAAATGCACACACTCCGACAGATATATCAGATTGCCCTCCGCGAATGTGGCATCATCATCAAGAACCCTATCTACTGGTTCTGCATGGTGGTGTTTCCCATTGCTGTCATCTACTTTTTCACCTCACTGATGCAAAGCGGTGTGCCAACCGATATGCCTGTAGGCGTGGTAGACTTAGACAATACTGCAACCACACGGGCCATGGTTCGGCGGCTTGATGCTTTCCAAACCACGAAGGTTGTAGCTTCTTATGACAATGTAAACGAAGCACGGCGGGCCATTCAGGAAAATCAGATTTATGCCTTTCTTTATATTCCACGCGGTACAACAAGCGGCCTGATGACTTCCAATCAGCCCAAGGTTTCATTCTATTACAGCAATGTAACTCTCGTAGCTGGTTCCATGCTCTATCGTGATTTGAAAACCATTTGTACGCTTGGTTCAGCTGCTGTGGGACAACAGAAGCTTAGTGCATACGGAAAGACAGACCGTGAAATCCGCACATTCCTACAGCCCATAGCCATTGATCTGCACATGATTGGCAACCCATGGGCCAACTATAACGTTTATCTTACCACGGCCATGGTGCCCGGACTGCTCATGTTGTTTGTCTTCCTCCTTACACCTTATTCTATAGGAACAGAGTTGAAGTTCAAGCGTTCAAAGGAATGGATGGCCTTGGCCGGCAACAAAACATGGATTGCCCTGACCGGAAAGATGCTGCCTCAGCTGATGATTTTCCTTGCAATCTTCTATGCCTTTGAGTTCTATATCTATTATGTCTTAGGCTTTCCACACCCCGGAGGCATTCTCACTATGCTTCTTTTGGGCTTTCTTGCCATTGCCTCTGCACAGGGATTCGGCATCTTTACGTTCGGACTGATGCCCAGTCTGCGCATGTCGATGAGTGTCTGTTCGCTTTGGTCAGTAGTGAGCTTCTCTACCAGTGGCGCCACCTACCCAGCCTTTGCAATGAACCCGTTCATTGAAGGCGTTGCCCAACTCTTTCCATTACGCCATTATTACATGATTTATCAAATCAACATCTTCAACGGTTATCCGCTCATGGATGCGTGGTTCAATATTGCGGCACTTGTGATCTTCAGCCTGTTGCCCATCTTCACCATGTGGAACATCAAGCGTTCCATGCTATTATATGTTTATATACCCTAATGGAAGACGGATTATTTTCAAAGATACGCAATGGCATCAAGGATATGTGCTATATCTGGGCCAAGGAGATGCGCTCCACCATCACTGATGAAGGCGTGCTGATATTCTTCATCCTTGTCCCTCTCCTCTATCCTTTGCTCTATTCATGGATATACAACAATGAGGTTGTCCGCGATGTTCCTGTGGCGATTGTAGACCAGAGTCACAGCCAAATAAGTCGTGAATTCATCCGTAGTTTCGATGCCGGTTCTGATGTGAAAGCAGCCTACTACTGCAACAGTATAGAGGAAGCGAAAGACCTTATAGGTAAGCAAGTGGTTCACGGACTACTCTATTTCCCGGATGATTTCGCCCATAAACTTTACCGAGGTGAGCAAGCCCATGTGGGCGTCTACTGCGATATGAGCCTCATGCTCACTTATAAGGCTATCTATCAAACTGCATTGGCCGTAGCCTCTGACATCAATGCCAACATTCAGGTGAGCCAGTCGAGAAACTTTACAACCCGAGATGAAGAGATAACCACCAAGCCACTTGACTTCGAGGAAGTGCCCATATTCAATGCAACAGGTGGCTACGGCAATGCCATACTCCCCGGAGTGCTCATTCTTATCCTGCAACAAACCCTGCTGCTCGGCATCGGACTGTCGGCCGGGACAGCCCGTGAGAACAACCGATATCAAGAACTTATCCCAATCAGTAAACATTACGTGGGCATCTTTCGCATCGTACTCGGAAAGTCAATGTGCTATTTCATGATCTATGCAGTCATGGCAGCCTATCTCACACTTTGCGTGCCCCGCTTCTTCCATTTCACGGCATTAGCAAGTGCAACCGATCTCATCGGGCTGATGATACCGTTCCTCTTGGCCGTTATTTTCTTTGGAATGGCACTTTCTTGTATTGTCAGATATCGTGAGAATGTGATGCTCCTCGTGGTCTTCACCTCTATTCCTTTATTATTCATGACAGGTATTTCGTGGCCACAACCCAACATGCCGGGAATTTGGCAGTCCATAGCTCAGATATTCCCTTCCACTTTCGGTGTGCGTGGCTTCTTGCGCATCAGCAGCATGGGGGGTACGCTTGATGACATCGAACCCGAGTTCATTGCACTATGGCTTCAAGCCGTTATCTATTTCTTTATCACCTGTGCTGTCTATCGCTATCAGATTAATCGCACGCGCAGACAAGCCTATGAGCGCATGGCTATGCTGAAAGCTAAGGCTGCAACAGCCAAGGAAAACAGAATGCTTAAGGCTGCCAAGAAAACTACTCCGACCGCAACCGAAGGAAAAGAAATGAGCCCTACGGACGAATAACAACAGAAATCACATCTGCGAACGCATTAAAAATAAAAACAAGATGACAGCGTTCGCTTAGTGATTAAACAATAATTATAGCCATAAGTGTACTGTTTCTATGTCTGTTTTGTTCCAAGTGAAAAAGTTTATCATACGCCCTTGCAACATAGGATATACCATGCTGATTATCAACATGTTCCATATGGTTTCCCAACTTGCGTCAAATCAGCACGTAAAGTGACTCAAGTTACACGCTGATATGATGCAGATTACAGCCTCATATGACGCAAATCAGAAACACATCTGATATGCCTTGTTGCATCACAGAAAAGCACATCAACTTTCTTCTGTCCTGATACACATTATTCTATAATACGACAGAGCCAAAGCCAAGACTGACATACTGATAAGGAAAAGAGCAACAGGCAGAGAGAATTCATACCTGCCATCATACCACCACACAGCTCTCGGCAACAAAACATACAGAATGAAATAGACAAGGCACAGGAGTCCACAGCCTATCAGAAACGTGAAGCGTGAGAAATAGGTAGACACAAGGAAGAAGAATGACGTAAAAAAGAAGAAAAGTGGCAATACATAGCCGCCCGGAATATAGTCAAAATCCACTTGCCAAGGCATGGGTTGAGCTTTAGGAGTAGCGATAACAGCGTCTATGACATAGGCACATATCAAGAAAAACAAGAATGGGAAAACCACGAAGAAAGCCCAGCGAATGGTCCATTCGCGGGGAATATTCACATGACATTCGTTTAATTGCTCCGAAGTACTCGTCCCCCAAGAGGCAAAGATGCAACAGACAAGAAATACAAGTGGATAGATTACCTCTATCACACTGCACATAGGGACATGTCCCGTCGGTGAACCCATACCACGAAATGCTGCCAAGAAACCATCAAACAGCACCATCAAGATTAAGAAAATGACTGTTGTGTAAAGTGCTTTCTTTTTAAATGATGCCCATAAAGCACTCATATAAGCGGATGTATTTGGGCTGAAAACAGGATGTTCTTCCATATTATTTCTTTTTATTCATAAGTTTTACCATGGGAATAGAGTCTGTTCCATAGGTAATATCACCGTATTTATCCTCCTTGACTTCTATGGTTCTATAAGCTTCTTCATTGAAGATAGAGAGGTTTCCCTTACCCGTAACTAATAAATGTCCTACCTTACAATTATCATCCATATATGTAAAGTCATAACCTAACTCTATCTTCATGTTCTTAATATGAGCCTCTCCCATGTTTAATCTATCCGAAATCCAGGCACACCAAAAGTCATCTATCTGCGTTTTTCCCAAGAAAGAAAAACATCCTCTTTCCTGGTTTGTATAATATAATGACGGGAGCTTGACATGGTACAAATAGAAGTAACAATCCGGACTGTCGTTACGAATAGCCTCAAAATTACTCATCACCGTCATATAAATGAATATATCCCCATTGTTATATTCACAATTTCGCCTCTCTTTTTCTGTGATTTCTGCTTTATCGTCATATGGATCAGCCAACACACGGACGTCAAAATCGGAATATTTATGAACGAGACGATGTTTCATCCAACTATCAATGGTCTTCCCCTTCGGCGTTGCCGCACACCGCAAAACGGTAGCCGTGCGCACCATTCGGATAAGGTCTTTAGGATAAGTGACACGGCATTTTCGAGGGTCGTTTGTCGTTCGTATGATGATATTTATATTTGCATCAGGCATGTCGTAGAGCCAGAAGCCCTCTACTCCACGTATGCCACGAGTTTCGAAACTGTCCACACTGACCTCCTCTTTCTGGGCTTCCAAGTAGCTATAAGGAGGCTCTCCCTGCGGCGCATGAAACCCAATCACAAGCAGTCCTGCCGTGAACAGAACAAAAAGGGCTATGCCCAAAATGTATGAAATCCTTTTCATCGTATTTATTTTTCAGTTCATGCAATCTTGAAAGTGAGTCATAAAAGCAAAAGGGCATAAGCTACTTGAAAGCAGACTGTGCCCTTATTACCGTATCTCTATTCGTTTTTCACATCGACAATCTGTGTCGGAGCCTGTTCTTTGTTACGCCGGTTGACCACGGTAACGACCGCTTGTGCCAAACTAAGAAAGGCTTGTCCCATAACAGTATCTACCTTTGTAGCAGCCGGTTCGCCATTATCGCCACTCTCACAGATGCTTTGCACAATTGGTATCTGTGCCAACAGAGGTATGTTTTTCTCCTTAGCGAGATTGCGTGCACCGTCTTTTCCAAAGATATAATACTTGTTTTCCGGCAGTTCTGCAGGTGTGAAATAGGCCATATTCTCAACCAAACCGAGAATGGGAACATTCACTTTGTCGTTCTCATACATGTCAATCCCCTTCTTAGCATCAGCCAAAGCAACCTTCTGAGGCGTGCTGACAATGACCGCTCCTGTAATGGCAAGCGTTTGAAGCAGTGTCAGATGAATATCACTTGTACCGGGAGGTGTGTCGAGAATAAAGTAGTCGAGCTCTCCCCAATCCGCATCAGCAATGAGTTGCTTCAAGGCAGAAGTTGCCATGCCTCCACGCCAAAGTGTCGCGGTATCAGGATTGACAAAGAAACCGATACTCAACAGTTTGACCCCATACTTCTCTACAGGAGCGATGAGTTGACGGCCTTCTTTATCCACAGCATAAGGCCTGACGTCCTCAACGCCAAACATCTTAGGCATTGACGGACCGAAGATATCCGTGTCAAGCAGGCCTACCTTATAGCCTAACCGGGCCAAGGCAATTGCTAAGTTGGCTGAAACCGTGCTCTTTCCAACGCCACCCTTGCCCGAACTAACAGCGATAATATTCTTCACTTGGGGCAATAACTTCCCCACTTCCGGCCGTGGAGCCGATTTAAATTCAGTTTCAATCGTCACCTCAACATCCTTACTGACATGGTAATGGATAGCAGCTTCGGCCGCTTTTACAGTCGACTTGAGGAACGGATCAGTCTCACGAGGGAATATAAGCGTTACTTTCACGCTCATACCACTAATATGTATGTCGTCCATGACAACCATCTCACTCTCCACAAGGTTATTTTTCGTACCGGGATAGATAACAGTTGCCAATGCGTCGGTAATCAATTTCGGATATAATGTCATTTCCTGTTTATTTAAATTAAAATCTTCTTGTGTTTGCTACAATTACTAACTACAAAAGTAATGATATTTTTTTATTTCAAAGAATGAAACCCCATAAAAAGCGAAAACGCATGGTCATCCGACTATGCGTTCTCTATTTACTCAACTTTTAAGATTTAGTATACCCACACTCTCACGAGCTATAGTATACACGACTAATTAAACAAAACTTTCTCCCAACGGAGATAAGCATATCTTCAGTAGGCCTTTCGGCCCTTACTTCCTTAGTATTAAGCCGTCACCTGATGCAGATGAGACATTAGATTACAAAAGTAAAACAAATATTTGAATACCCTCAAATCCGCAACTAAGCCCTTGAAGGTTC
>NZ_KV817524.1:0-19292 GCF_001814685.1 Prevotella sp. HMSC077E09
GACTGTCGCATTTACTAATTTAAACTGCACTTCTGAGCAGCATCATATAGAGAAAAAAAGACGGAAAAACGGGTATGGTCTTGTGATTTCTGAATGTTTATCTTGTATTTTAAGGCATCATGCGTTGTAATTTGATGCAGAATGCACGGCCTCTTGAGTCAAAATGCGCGATAAAGTGAGGCAGATAGCACTGTAACATGATGCAAGTTACAATGCTTTTTAGCGTAATTTCATATTCTGTTTTCCATTGAATTTTGTAATCTTTTGATAGTCATTGCGTTATGAAATATTGAAAAACGGGCATCATTCGGAGTGAAGAAGTGTTGCGTTTTGAATAGGCGAGGCCTGCAAGAACAATTGTAAAGATACTTGAAAGGAATTAACATATAATTCGTGTCCTAAGTTAATGCTTCCAAAGAGACGTCACATGGTCTTTCATTTTCCAAAACCATTGGTGCAGCATACATAGTCTTTTAAGTCCTAAAAGATGATATAAGGTCAGCTTTATTCCACCTCTATAAGGGAGATAATCAGTTAAAATCAGACTGCCGTTCATTCTGTATACGTCTAATTGAATATTGAGTACGTGTCTGAAATATTCCTTGTCAACGCATTGTTTCATGATTTTGCAATGGGTACGAAGCATAGATTCCAAGGCTTGCCCATTGGCATTTGCCGTAATTCCCAGTGGATTGAACGTGTAATGATAATAACCATGCGAGGTTATCATGATGTTTTTGCAATGCTTCAGCAGGCGCGACATCAGTTCGATGTCTTCAAAAATCAGGTTCGCCTTGAACTGTTCACGAGCGAAGAGAGCCTTTCTGAAGATTTTATTCCAGGCATAAGCATGCTTGTAAGCCTTTGTCTTAAGCCAATAGCTCTGCCAGTTGGTAAACAATCTGTCGGGCAGTTGCAGTCGCGTATGATGTTTCCCACCTATGCGTTCATCAACAGAATATTCAAGAATGTCTATGTTTTCATGCTTTTTCAACCTGTTCATCAGCCCCTTATAAGTATGTGGTTCGAGATAATCGTCACAGTCTATAAAGGTCACATAATCAGCTTTGGCGACCTCAAGTGCAGCGTTTCGTGCCTCACTCAACCCTTTGTTGGTCTGGTGAATAACAGTTGTTGCGGCATGTTTTTTTGCATATTGGGTGCAGATTTGTAGGCTGTTGTCTGTAGATCCGTCATCAACCAAGATGATTTCCATGCCCTCAATTTGCTGTCCTATGACAGAGTCGAGGCATCTTCGCAAGGTGTCTGCACCATTGAATACAGGTATGATGACCGATAGTTCCATGGATACAAAAGTAATAAAAAAAAGTAACTCTTTTGTGTTTTCATATTATTTTGCTACTTTTGCAATAAACAAATCTTTTTATGAAAGAGGTTAAAATCAAAGACCATGTGTTGCAGAAAGCAGCATCAGAAGGCATGGATGAATTTGTCAAAGTGTTTGTCGATGCGATATCAGAGGCTGTCGATGGCAGTCTCAACAGCGACAATATGGCAGAGCTGAATGCTGATCAGATAACGTTGTTGGCCTATCATTATTTGCACGAAGAAGTGATGTCTGGTGGCTTTGTGCAGCTCATTCACAATGGATATGGTGCTTTTATCTATAAGAACCCAACGGCAAAAGCCTTTCGTGAATGGGGCATTCACGAGCTCTACAGACTCATCAGAAAGAGTCATCCTCTTTATTCGAAATATCATGAAGCCATAGAGCGCGACTGCACTGATGATGAGTTCATGGCCTTGTTTGAGCAATTTGCGGAGTTTGATGATTTTGATGATGCTTTCATTGAATATGAAGAGATGTTCACAAGTAAGATTGCTCATTACATTGATGAGCACATTGAAAATTTTGCAACGATAGAAAATGAATAAAGAAGAACAGGAAGTCAGACGGAAAAGTCCTGTCCAGATAAGGAACAAGAAAGCCTCATTTGAATATTTCTTTGTTGATACCTATACGGCAGGTATCGTGTTGACGGGAACTGAAATCAAGAGTATTCGCAATGGAAAAGCTTCTTTGGTAGACTCTTTCTGCGTGCTGTATAAAGGTGAACTTTGGGTGAAGGGCATGAACATCAGCCCTTATTTCTATGGCTCTTACAGTAATCATGTGGCGAAACGTGACCGTAAACTCTTGCTGACGAAGCGCGAACTCCACAGGTTGGAAGAGGATTCCAAGCAGGTTGGCTTTACGATTGTGCCTACATTATTATTTATTGACCGTCATGGAAGGGCTAAGATAGACATTGCATTAGCACGAGGAAAGAAGGAGTTTGATAAGCGTCAGACCTTACGGGAGAAGCAAGACAAACGGGAAATGGATCGCGCATTGAAGCATTTCTGACAGTTGCCGGAAGTGCCATTAGCAGCTATCCTGTTTCCTCTGTTGGTCTGAATTGTTCATTTGGGGCATGCCATATGAAACCTTATCTGAAAGAGTTGGTCGGGAAAACACCTTAATTACATTTCAGTTTATCCTAATACCGGACATCCAAATGCAATGGGGCTGTATGATGAAACGGCTGAAAGTATGTCGTCACAGCTTGCAGAATTCATGACTGAAGGATTGGTAAATGTCGTCGGAGACAGTTGTAGAACAACCGATAAACTCGTTCGTTGCTGTGCAAACAGGTTAAAGGTAAGCGTCCTCATCAGCCGATGAAGAGGCTAAATGGCTTGTGATTGGATGGTTTTGATTTGTTGGAAGTATGTCAGGAAAGCCTTTTATCAAAGTAATTTATAGTGGGGTAATATTGTAAAATAAAGAAGAAACTTTCAGTTAATAAGTCTTCTTTTCTTGTCTAATTGCTATTTTTGTAGTAAATTCGCGCTTGCAATTGGTTCATATTAGTGATTGATTAAAAAGGGAACAAGGTGGAATTCCTTGACAGTCCCGCTGCTGTGAGCGATGTTGTTGAAAGGGAAATATACCACTGACCATTAGTGTTGGGAAGGTTTTCTTTCGTGAGTCGCATAGTCAGAAGACCTGCCATTGCGAGTTTATGTTTGGTTGCTTCGAGGAGAGTAGGCCAAGTATTGTTTATAGTTTATTTGAGAATGAAACGTCGCAGACAGAAGATAGCAATAGGATTATGCTTTCATTTGATGGCCTGTAGCCCGCTTGCAGCCCAACAGTCTGTGGATAGTGTACGTGTATACGACTTAAAAGAGGTCGATGTACATGGCATACGTGGACGTCGCGGGCTTGTTGATGTTGTGCCTGTAAGTGTAGTCAATCGCCAGGATATACTCAACATGGGCATCACAGACATTGCTGATGCCTTGCATCGTATGCCTGGAGTGAACCTACGTGATTACGGAGGAGCTGGTGGTGTGAAGACAATCGGCGTGCGAGGTTTTGGTGCTCAGCATACAGGAGTAAGCTATGACGGTATTCTCTTGAGTGATATTCAGAGTGGAGCTGTAGATGTTTCGCGCTACGCTTTGGATAATGTTGCATCGTTGAATTTGGCAGTAGGTGGAAACAGTGATGTGTTTATTTCGGCTCGTGAGGCTGCTTCTGCAGCGGTATTTTCCATAGAAACGCTGAAAGAACTGCCACAGGATCAACGTGTTCACATGACAACTCAACTCAAGTTTGGCTCGTTTGGCTATATCAGTCCTTTTATCTATTATCTTCAGTCGATTAGTAAAGGGGTGACGTTATCAGCCAATGGAGAATATATCTATGCCGAGAACAACTATCCTTTTGTGCTGCGTAATGGTATTTACAAGACGCGTGAACATCGTAATAACAGCCGTATGAACAGTGGACATGGGGAATTGAATGTTTATGTTCAAATGGGTAGAAACGGCAAGGTAGAGGGAAAAGTCTATTATTATGATAATAATCGTCTTTTGCCTGGTATCGTTAAGCTTTATAACAAGATTAATGGGGAGTCGTTACATGACCGTAACGCCTTTGCACAGATAGGGTGGCAGCAGCATACTTCTGATGAATTGTGGAGTTGGAAGGCAAAGGGTAAGTTTAATTGGAGCAGTTCAAGCTACCGGGATAAGTATTATCCAAATGCCGTGATGGATGCAGACTATTGGCAACGTGAGGCATATGGCTCATTAGCTCTGTTGTTCTGTTCTTCCGATAAGGTGTCAGTATCTTATGCAGGTGACTATATCTTCAACAGTCTCAACAGCAGTTTGGATACTGATGTACGTCCATTTCGACATACATTCTTGCAGACTTTGTCTGTAAAATATACCGTCCCGCATCTTGTTTTGTTGGGACGTACTTTATATTCTCTTTATTTGAACAGTGCAAAAAGAGGCGAACATGCGAAGAATTTGCGTAGGTTTTCTCCTTCTTTATCAATATCCTACCAGCCATTTTCTTCAGAACAACTTTATATAAGAGCCTCATATAAGAACATTTTCCGTGCTCCTACTTTCAATGAAAGCTATTTCTTTCATTATGGAAGCACCAACTTGCAACCCGAACTTACCGATCAATTTAATCTTGGTCTGACGTGGCAAAGCATGTTATGGAACAGATTAAACATGCAAATGACACTTGATGGCTATCTCAATCATGTGAAAGATAAGATAGTTGCAGTGCCTTATAACATGTTTGTTTGGACCAATGTGAATGTTGGAAAGGTGGATGCCAAGGGCTACGAACTATCGTTGCGGGGTGATTATCGTATGAATGCAAAACATCATCTCAGCTTTGTTGGCAGTTATAGTTATCAACGTGTGAGCAATCGTACTGACAAATTATTGCCTGATTACGGCAAACAAATCGCCTATCTTCCCCTGCATACCCTATCGACATCTTTGAGATGGGGAAATCCTTGGATAGATGTTGTTGTTCATGGAGAAGGATGCAGCAGTAGGTGGGCAACCAATTCGCATTATGAGGGAACTCAATTAAAGGGGTATTGGGATATGGGGCTTACGCTCAGTCGTGCTTTTCAGTTATGTCGTGGGCAGGTGTTATTGCGTGGAGATATCAAGAATTTGTTGGATCAGCAATATGAAATTGTTGGTAATTATCCAATGCCCGGCATCAGTTATCAGTTTGCAATTAATTATAAATTCTAATAAGTAAGATATGAAAAAGATTTTATTAAGTTTATCTGCCCTGTTGATGGGTGTAGTTTTATTTACGTCGTGTGATGATGATGATACTCCACAGCTACGTCCTGTGCCAACGACTGAAGGTGCATTTGTTATGTGTTCGGGGAATATGGGAAAGAAAATTCCTGGCTCAGTGAGCTATTGGGATTATTCAAAGAATAGCATCTCAAACAACGCTTTCAGTCAGGCGAATGGGCGTGGATTGGGTAGTACGCCTAATGATGGAGTCTGCTATGGCAGTAAGATCTATTATGTCGTTGATGGTGAAAATACTATCGAGGTGGTAGACAAGAACCAAAAGTCTATTAAACAGATAAAAACGACAGATTTGTTAGGCAAAGAAGAGGGGAAAAGTCCACGCCATATCATTGCTTCTTATGGTGCTGTTTGGGTGACGACATACGGTGGATATGTTGCAGCCATAGATACAACGACGTTCGCGTTACGCAAGAGCTACAAGGTGGGTTCCTATCCGGAAGGGCTCACAGTGGCTAATGGAAGACTCTATGTTGCAAATAGTGATTACAGTAATGGTAACGGTTCTATCTCTGAAATCAATTTAGCTACAGACAAAGTAACAGAACACAAAGTTGAAGGGAGTAAGAATCCACAGGCTATTTTTATTGACAGAACTGGATTTTACATCTTAGATTGGGGTGGTTATGATAAAAATTGGAAGCAAATAGGTGCCGGATTGAAAGTTCTCAAGGCAAAGAATGGGAAGAATATAGCTGAAGATGTTGTAGCCAATGCAACGAGTGCAACTTATTATAACGGTGTATTCTATACGGTAAATGCACCTTCTGGAGCTGCTTCTGTAAGTTATAGTAAATACAATGCCGCTAATCATACAACATCTTCCATGAAGTATAGCTATGATGAAACGAAGTTCTCACCTTCTTATATCGCTGCAGATCCCGTGACAGGTCGCTTATTTTTATCTTTCTATGAGAAGGTTGGAGGTTATGCAAGCTATGCAACAGCAGGCTATCTCAAGGAGTTTGATGCAAGCGGAAAGGAGCTTCATTCAGCCCAGATAGGTGTAGGGCCTTGTGCAATCTTCTTTAATACCAAGATTAATTGGAAGTAAATGAAAAAGAGTTTCATAGCTTTTTTAATACTGATTATCGGTGTTTTCACTTCTTGTTCCCATTCCCAAATAGGGCAGGGAACAGGTGGTGGAGACACTGTTTACTTGGATAATGCTCGTCATCTGACGATTGTCAAATATAAAGGCTATACTGTTGTCAAACTGACAAATCCGTGGAAGCAGGGTAAAACGCTGCATACTTATGTGCTTGTTCCAAAAGGGAAAGCCGGCGACAGGGTATGCAAAGCGCTTCCCTCCTGGGTTGATCAGGCGGCAACGATAGTCAGAACGCCCGTCAGAAAATCGGTAGTATTTTCGACGGTATATTGTGCATTGCTTTATGAGCTTAAGGCAGATGAAGCTATTAATGGCGTCTGTGATCTGCAATATATTTCTATTCCGGATGTGCAGAAGCGTGCACGGATGAAACCAACAGATGCTCGTTACATCGTTGATTGTGGGAATAGCATGGGTGCAGATATAGAGAAGATTATCGATTTAAAGCCAGAAGTGATGCTGATTTCACCTTTTGAAAACAGTGGAGGATATGGAAAATTAGAGAGTATTCATATTCCAATCATTGAAACTGCTGACTATATGGAGACTTCTGCTTTAGGAAGAGCCGAGTGGATGAAGTTCTATGGACTGCTTTATGGGCGTGAGGAAGAAGCCTTTACCTTATATAATGAGGTGAAAGACAGTTATGAAAAACTGAAGCAAAAAGCCCGTAAAGCGAAGATGGCTCTATCTGTTCTCACAGAAAAGAAGACCGGAAGTGTGTGGTATGTCCCTGGGGGGCGTAGCGTCATTGGGAGTCTGTTACATGATGCAGGGGCACATTATGCATTTGCCAATGACACGCAGGCGGGGAGTCTCGCCCTGCCTTTTGAAACGGTTTTGGATAGGGCTGGTTCAAGTGATGTATGGCTGTTCAAGTACAATGACCATCCGGCTACATTACAGGAATTGTCAGATGAATATGTCGGTTATCGCCAGTTTAAGGCTTTCCAGACTCAAAATGTCTTTGCTTGTGACTGTACACGCAGGCCATATTTTGAAGAAGTAAGCTTTCATCCAGACAGATTGTTGAGTGACATCATTCAAATTGTTCATCCTGACATTGCCAGTTTTGCTCCTATGTACTATTATGAGCGATTAAAATAGACTGAAGAGAAAAGATGTCTAAAGGTATAAGATATTGCATGTTGATGTGTGCGGGGATTGTGATTTTATTCGCATTAAACCTGATTGTGGGCAGTGTAAAGATACCCATAGCGGCGACTGTGCAATTTCTTTTCCCGTTTTTGAGTAGCGATGGAGCCATGTCTTTGCAGGCATCTCATCCTTCATGGCATTTCATTATCATGGATTCGAGATTTCCACAAGCCTTGACAGCTCTTCTGTCGGGTGCTTCCTTGGCTGTATGTGGCCTGTTGTTACAGACTGCTTTTCGCAATCCTTTGGCCGGTCCCGGCATCTTTGGTATCAACAGTGGAGCAGGATTAGGTGTGGCTTTGGTCATGCTGTTGATGGGGGGAAGCGTAACAACAGCAGCCTTTTCGATGAGTGGTTTTATGGCTATTCTGCTGTCTGCATTCATTGGAGCCATGGTAATAACTCTGCTGCTCTTTTTCTTTTCATCAATGGTCAGAAGCAGTGTGATGCTTCTTATCATAGGAATTATGATAGGTTATCTGTCTAATTCGGCAATCTCCATATTGAATTTCTTTGCAACAGAGGAGGGAGTGAAATCCTATTTAGTGTGGGGATTAGGGAATTTTGGCGGTGTTTCCATGGCTCACATGCCTCTTTTTGCCTCGGTTGTCATCTTAGGTCTGACAGCTTCTCTTTTGATGATGAAGCCTTTGAATGCCTTACTTTTAGGAGAACAGTATGCCGAAAACCTTGGCATTAACACGCAACGGACACGTAACTTTCTGCTTGTTGTGACGGGAATTCTGACTGCAATCACTACTGCTTTCTGTGGTCCTGTAGCTTTTATTGGGTTAGCAGTGCCGCATATTGCACGCTTGTTGCTGTGCACCGACAATCATCATTGGCTTTTACCTGCAACTATTCTTACAGGAGCTGCAGTTGCATTGCTCTGTAACTTGCTGTGCTTCCTGCCCGGTGAGAGGGGAGTCATTCCGTTGAATGCAGTGACTCCTTTGTTGGGAGCACCTATAATTATCTATGTTATTACCAAAAAAGATGAGTTATGAAAATCTATACAAAAGGCGGAGATAAAGGGATGACGTCTTTGCTGCATGGAGAACGTGTTGCCAAGGATGATATCCGAATAGAAACCAATGGGCAACTTGATGAGTTGAATGCTTTATTAGGCATTGTTGTGGCCTTGATGAAGCCAAATCATCCGGATGCTTTGCGATTGCAAAACATACAGAAACTTTTAATGAAAATCATGGGGCAAATCGCTGATAACGGACAAGAGCAATTGCGTGAAGAGGCTTCTTTGTCTGAAATGATTACAAGTTTAGAGCATTTTATTGATGCCGAAACGAGTGGAGAACGCTTTTCTTTCGTTGTTCCTGGTGGTTCGTTGTTGGCTGCTCACTTGCAATATGCCCGTGCAAAGGCCCGTACATGTGAACGAAGAATGTGGACACTTCATCGTGATTATCCTTTAGATAAAACGGTGATGAAACTGATGAACCGACTGAGTGATTATCTGTTTGTATTGGCTTTATGCGTCTGATGATGTTTTTGTGAAATCATTTTGCAGAACAATGCCTATTGGATTGCATTGCAATCTGCGTCAAGTTACGCTGTAATCTGCATCAAATGACATGGTCATCTGCGTCACTTTACCGCCTCATCTGCGTCACTTTGCAAGTCATTATGTATCAGTCAATTATGCGTTTACATTTTAATAATCCGACAGGGAAATGTTGATTGCTCGCCAACCTTCAGCTTTCAAAGTATATTAAGAATACATAGAACAACTTAATATGACTTGTTGGTTTGATGATGATGCCAAGTTTAATGCTGCTGATTAATAAGTGTAAAAATAAAAAAAGAGTCGTTTAAGAGCCGTTAAAGTGTTAAATTGAAGTGTTAAATTCGGATAAAGAATTAAGAGTTTCCACTGATATTGCTGATTTTACTTATATATTTGTAATCAGTTTTGAATAAGAAAGAGTATTCATAAATATAGAACGTAAACTAAAAAAGATAAGTATGAGAATGTTTGGTAAGTATGTTTTGGGTGCAATGTGCGTAGGTGCACTTGCCCTTTCTACAGGAGCTTTCATTAAGGTGAACGCTGCACCGGCGACAGAAGCAGTGGTTTCCGGCCAACCTGTTGACTTGACTTATGCTGCAGAGAAGGCACTTCCTGCGGTTGTTCATATTAAATATGTACAGAATTCTAAGGTTCAAACCGTAGAGATGGAGGATGACCCGTTCAGTGACTTCTTTGGACCTTTCGGTTTCTTTGGTTATCCTGACCAAGGAAACGGCAAGCAGAAGCGCAAGGTGCAAACACCAAAGAGGGAGGCAACCGGCAGTGGAGTGATTATAAGTCCTGATGGTTATATTGTCACTAACAATCATGTTGTGAATGGTGCAGACGAGTTAACGGTGACTTTGAACGACAATCGGGAGTTCTCTGCCCGCATCATTGGAACAGATCCCAATACGGATCTTGCACTCATCAAGATTAATGGAAAGAACCTTCCAACTTTACCTATAGGTGACAGTGACAATCTAAAGGTTGGTGAATGGGTGCTTGCTGTAGGTAATCCCTATAACCTAAGCTCAACGGTAACCGCCGGAATTGTCAGTGCCAAGGCGCGTTCAATGGGCGGAGAAGGCTCTAATGGCCCTCAGATTTCCAGCTTCATTCAGACTGATGCAGCTATTAATCCTGGTAATTCCGGTGGTGCATTGGTAAACGCCAAGGGTGAACTTGTAGGCATAAATGCCATGCTTTATTCACAAACAGGCTCTTATAGTGGTTATGGTTTTGCCATTCCAACGACTATCATGAATAAGGTTGTAAGTGATTTAAAGCAGTATGGTACAGTTCAACGTGCTGTTCTTGGTATTCGAGGTGGTGACGTATTGAACTATATCAATGCACAGAAAGATGCAAATAAAGAGGTTGATTTGGGTACCAACGAGGGTGTTTATGTTGCTGAAGTCTCTGATGGAAGCTCTGCATCTGCAGCTGGTATCGTTAAAGGTGATGTGATAACGGAGGCTGATGGCAAGAAGATAACCAAGATGTCTGAACTTCAGGAGTTGTTGTCGAAGAAGCGTCCTGGCGAGAAAGTAACGTTGACTTATCTCCACAATAAATCAAAACGGTCGAAGACAGTGACCTTGATGAATGCACAAGGCAACACGAAAGTGATTAAAACGGCAGACCTTGATGTGCTTGGTGCAAGCTTCCGTCCTGTTACAGAACAGCAGAAGAAGGAGTTTGATTTGAGCTTTGGTCTTGAGGTGACAAAGGTTGGAAAAGGTGCTATTAAAGATGGAGGTATCGAACAAGGTTTCATCATGCAATATGCTAATGACACACCTCTTAAGAGTATTTCAGACCTTCAGGAACTTGTTAAGAGTGCTTCAACCAGCAAGGATCCTGTGCTGATTGTCAAGGGAGTTTGGCCTTCCGGGAAGCGTGATTATAAGGTGGTCAAGGTCTCAGAATAAAGACATTATTTGACAGAAGGGGCGGGTAGCAATACTCGTTCCTTTTTCTTTTTGGTGTACAATAAACCTTGTAGTGTCGGAATGTATAAGGAATGGTGCTTGAAAGCATTGCCTTTGTCTGCACATCTAATATCATTTCCAATAAAAAAGGAAATGGAGCTGATGGTTTTATTCTTCTGTTGTGCGAAGTATAATGCTTGTGGCGCCAATGGTAAAAAGGCTGCCATCTGCGATGACTCTGCGCTCACGATTGCCTA
Source organism: Prevotella sp. HMSC077E09 (assembly GCF_001814685.1). NCBI lineage: Bacteria > Pseudomonadati > Bacteroidota > Bacteroidia > Bacteroidales > Prevotellaceae > Prevotella > Prevotella sp. HMSC077E09. The sequence continues at coordinate 11,143 of NZ_KV817524.1, forward strand.
AGATTTCGTTGTCGACAAAGGTTCCTGTATAGCTTGGCCCGTCACGCAGCACATATTTGAGATTACCTTCTTTGTTGCGACTGACATTAATGATGCAATGTGTCATGTCAATGCTGGGATCATTGGTTTCGATAGGACAGTTGATATCACTTCCTTTCATGTAGCGGCCAATGACATTATCACCCATTTGCAGGGGAATTACCTGTTTATAATGAAACACGTTCTCAATGACAACAATAGAGCCGCAACCTTTCTCGTTGGCTAATTCATTTAGTTGTTCATCCTTTTGAGTGTTGCGAAGTTTAGATACTCCCATGCGGATGCCAAAGTTCTTGCCACATTCCGGGCATTCAAAAATCAGGGATTGGCCTGTCTGATATTTGGTTTCATCAAATGTAATGTAGTTATCACATTTCGGGCAACGTACACGTTTCATAAATAAAAGGCTGAAAGTAGTTTATTTAATATGCATCACCCAACAATCAGCAAACTCCGCTTTGTTGTTGAGTTTATTGACAATATTGCGTGCCTCTCGTTCTGAAGCATATTCTCCATAAACGACTTTTGTGCGGTTGTTCTGTGTAAGCACGTCTGCTTCTGTGTAACCTTTACGATGAAGCTCACGCACAAAAAGCTTTGCATTCTTGCGAGTAACTCTGCTGGCCAGCACAATGCAATAGTAGTTCTTGGGTGCGGCTGCCGGAATGATGTCTGCTTTTATCTTGTTATTGTTTGCAGTCTGCTTTTGTTGCACAGTTTCAACGGCTTTCTTAGTCATATCTTTTGTGATATGAGTTGCCGCATTTCCTATAGTCACATCCTTGGGCATGATATATGTAAGAAAGTCTGTATCGATTTTGTTTCCAGTCATAGTTGCTATGTCTCCATTACCCAAAGAGGAGGGTAACAACAAGAATACCAATATAGCAATACATGCAATGGCGATATTTCTTACTACGCTTCGGCGAATAGTATAGGCCTCTTCTTCTTTTTCTTCGCCATTGGCGGTTGTGTTGAAATCTAAGAGCTGTGCTTTTGGTTGCGGTGCTACAGCGTTAACCTCCTGTTCGGTTTCAAACGTTTCCACAGCATCTAATCGTTTGAATTCAAAGCAACTCAGTCCATAAAGGGCAGGAGTGAGGAGTCCGGCTTCACAAGGTTCGAAAGTATAGTGCCCCTCATCATTGATAAATAGAGTGCCTAAGTCTTTCAACTCGTATTTACCCTCTTTCTCAAGTATTTGCTTCATTTCTTCTGTTTCCTGCTCTATGCGACACAATGCTTCTGGATAACTGATATCGTAAGCCTCAACATAGGATTGTGCAAGAAGAGAATCGTTGATTTTAAGAAGGGGATTAAAGCCGACAGTTCGTGTTGGCGGAAGAAACGAAAAGTCTCTCTCGTCAAAACGCGCAGTCGTATAATGTGCCATAAATCCACCGAAAGCAGGGATTATGACACAGTCATTCGTGAGCAAAAGTATTTCTATATGTCTTTCTAACTCTATCACGTTTGCAAATTTAGTACTTTTATTTTAGGTTTCAAAGTGTTGTGATGAAAAATCATCAAGAAAAATTTATTTGTGCTTTTTATTTTGCAGACTATTATAAAAGTCGTATCTTTGTGCCAAAGAAAGAACAAATTCTTATTAGAAAATGGACTATAAGCAAACGGAAATTAAAGGTGTTTATATCATCGAACCGCATGTTTTTAATGATGCTCGTGGCTATTTTTTTGAAGCGTGGAAAAATGAAGAATTCCAACGGTATGTAGGAAAGATTAATTTCATTCAAGACAACGAGTCTAAGTCTTCTTATGGCGTGTTGCGTGGCTTGCATTATCAGAAAGGCGAATATTCACAGGCTAAATTGGTACGTGTCATCAAGGGTAAGGTGCTTGATGTAGCTGTTGATATCCGTAAGAGCAGCCCCACTTTCGGTAAGTATGTTATGGTGGAACTGTCAGATGAAAACAAGCGTCAGTTCTTTATTCCTCGTGGTTTTGCCCATGGTTTTCTTGTTTTGAGTGAAGAAGCCATTTTCACTTACAAGGTTGATAATGTCTATGCTCCTCAGCATGAGGCCAGTATTCGCTGGAATGATGAAGATATTCACATAGAATGGCCAATAGAAACAAAAGATGTGCTTACATCAGAAAAGGATCTCAAGGCATCGTCGTTGAAGGATGCAGAATTGTTTGATTGATGAGCAAAAATATTTTTAGATACGCTTTTCTGCTGTTTGCTGTCAGTTGTCTTCTTATGGCATGCAGTAACCGAAAGCATGGAATATCTTTGGCTTCTTCTGAAGATCAGGTAGCAAAGAAAATGCTCCAGGGAGTTTGGTTGAATGAAGACGAGGACAATCCTGCCTTTCGTGTTGTCGGTGATACTATTTTCTATCCGGACAGTACGTCGCAGCCTGTTTACTTCCAGATATTCAAAGACACGCTTGTGCTTCATAGTTCGAATACAGCCAAGTATCTGATAGTTAAGCAAGCACCTCATCTTTTTATCTTCAAAAACCAAAATGGCGATATCGTTAAGTGTGTGAAAACAACTGATCGTTCATATCTTGCGTTTTTTGGAGAGTCTCGCCCCATGGCTCTGAACCAGAATAAACTTATCAAACGTGACTCGGTTGTTATCTATGGAAACGAGCATTATCATTGGTATATACAGGTGAACCCCACTACTTACAAGGTAGCTAAGCAGACTTATAATGACAATGGAGTTGAGGTGGATAATGTTTATTTTGATAATATCATCCATTTAAGCCTATTCCGTGGCGGTACACAAGTTTTCAGTCGCGACTTTCGAAAGAATGATTTCAAGCATCAGGTACCTTCAGGTGTGTTGAGCCAGAGTATTTTGAGTGATATTATCTATACAGAAACCAATACAGATGGTTTCCATTTCTGTGCCAATGTTTGTGTGCCGGATAGTCCTACAAGTTATCAGATAACCATTATTATCGGGTTTAATGGTAAGATGAGTTTGACAGTATAGCTTTTCATACGCACATTATTATGCTCCAAAACAGAATTAATTAGGCTTTTGATGGACTTTGGTGCTATTGAAGAGAATTATATGTTAAATTCCTTCAAGTATTTTTACAATGTTCCTCATAAGTTTCGCATATTCAAAATGCGATTCTTCTTCACTCCAAATAACGCCGATTTTTCAATAGATTGTAACACGTTGGCTATTAGGAAATTATATGTTTTAAGGAAAAAGAGGATATGAAGTCACGTTAAAAAGCATTGCGATTTGCGTCAGATTACATGGTAATCTGACGCACTTTATCGTGCATTTTGACTCTAACTACCGTATGATTTGCATCATATTACAGCATGACATGCATGAAATTGAAGGCGGTGAGCATTGAAATTGAAAAATAATGTCTGTTTATTGACTTTTAATTTTCTATTTGCTGTCTCCGCAAAGTGTTAAAATCTGACAATAATGTTTACAGAGAACTAACATGCTTTTTGGGGTTATAGAGCTTTTATGTGAACTTGAGTTTGGAGTAGTTTAAATCAAATTTATTATTTCTTCTACTTATAGGATATTCTTTTGTGTATAAGAAACTGCTTCTTTTTAATGTAAAACTGATATGATTAATATCGGGAGTATCTTATAAAGAGGATTGATTTTGTACATTTGTTTTTAACATTACAAAGCGGCTTCTCTGTTATTGTCTGTGTAGGGGAAAAGGCGGTTTCCTCAATCCATGTTATAGGTATGCACGCTGACTCCCTGCGCTGAAGGCAAGTAGTTGATGCCCCACCAGCACATTTGCAGCAGGAAGAAGCACACGATGAGCATGATGAGGGCCGGCTTCGGGCGTGAAGGTCGGTACTGACGATAGTGGATATAGACTAAATAAGCTAACCAGGTAATGGCTGCCCAGGTCTCTTTCGGGTCCCAGGCCCAGTAGTGCCCCCAGGCATCCTTGGCCCAGAGTGCCCCCATGAGCATACCGAGTGTGACGAACGACAGGCCTACATAGACGAGGTTGTCGGTGATGTCGAGTTCTTCTTCGGTGGCATCGCTCTTCTTGATGAACAGCAGATAAACAGCCATTACCATGGCTGCCCCGAGCAGGGCATAGGACATCATGTAGACAATGACGTGAGGGGCGAACCAAGGACTCTGCAATGCGGGCATCAAGGTCTTGGAATGGATTTCCGGTTTGAAGATATTGATGCCTACAAATACCGTAGCCAACAGGCAACTGAATGGGAGTATCCATTTATAATGCCAGCGGCTGTAGACGATGAGGCCTGCCAATGGCAGGAAAAAGCTATACCACAGCCGTGTCTCTCCCATTGTGCGGAGTGGCGGACGCTCCAGATTTATCCACATACATAATATATAGGTGAAGAAAACGGCTAATCCGATACCTGTCAGTGTATAGGCCATGGTCTTCTTTTCTTTCCATGATGCCACGGCTCCGACAGTCCAGCAGATGACCGAGATGATAGCGAAAATGATAAAATAACTCCAAGTCATGGTTTATTTCTCCTTTTTCTTGCCGGCTGTGAGAAACATTCCCACTGCACCGATGATTAACAGATAGATACCCACATAGACGGCATGGAGCCACGGGTCGCGCACAAGTTCAAACACACTGACATTGCTCCATTTGCCCATCTGCTCGTTGTAGCTGAGCTGATAGATTTTCCAGCCATTGACAGTATAGGGCTTGTTGACTTCGATTTCGGTCAGTATGTTCTTTCCGTCTTGGGTATAGATGTTCACATCCGAGGCATAGCGCTTCGGTTCACGGCTTGCCATGACGAGTGCTTTGCCATTGTCGAGCTTCAAGGTCTCCAATGGAAACTGATAGCTTCCGCAGGTTACCCAGCCTTTTTTCATTGCGTTGCCTTTTGTTGCCGTAATGGAAATGGCACAGGCCGAACCTGCCATACTGCTCTTGATGTAGCCTCCTTTCTTCATGGCCATGCCGAGTGAGTCCATGTGCAGCATGCCTTGCATCTGCTTGGGCATGTTCTTGATCATGCCGGCCAACAGTGCGGGCACAGCGTCTTCAATCTTCTTGTCCACCTGAATGTGCCAACCGGCTATGGAATCCTGCTTGAAGTGATCGTCGATGAGCAGTACTTCGGGGTTCTTGTAGGGTATGGGGCGTCCCATTTTGTCAATAACCATCAGCTTGGGTGGGTATTCATCGATCGTGAAACGGTTGAGCTGAATGGCTATCGGCAACTCATGCACGTTGTTGTAGGCATCTAATCCACGCCATTCGGGTTGTCCTTTTTCACAATACATCTTGAGTCTCTGCATGTCTGCACTGCCTAACGTGGCACACGTAAGAGCGATGAAAAGACCTAAATGGCTTGTGATGACGGGCAGTCTGCGCCATGAAAAGCGGGCAGTCTGTTTGATTGTGATTTCTCCGACGAGCATTGTCATCCAGAAATAAACAAGGATGAACGGCCAGAAATTCAGCATCTTGCTCAGTCCTATGAGGTCGGCTGCGGGTTTGTCGGCAGGAACCTGTCGGGCCACTCCCATGACGAGTGTCAGCAATGCAGCCGCGGCAATAGCGGGAATTGCTGCCTGCATCGTGGTCATGAAGCTGAAGAAGTAGACGCGTCGGCGGAGAAGATAAAAGATAAGAAGGGCAATGATAAGTACGATGAGCGTTATTCCGTTGGCCGGCCAGAGGAATAAGGCCCAGTCTAACGGCCCTATCGAGAATTGAAGAAGCAATCCGACCAACAGCAATCCTGCAACGATAGCCGTTCCTTCTTTCATATTCCAAGGTTTATTCCACATAGTTGTTCATGAAGAAAGGGGCATCGAAAGTGGTTTCTCCGATGCTCCTTTTAGGTGTTATTGATTGTCTGTCATTACATGGGTTTGGTTATGAAGCGCTTGTTCTTGCGTGCCGTTTCAATCCATTTTGGAACGACAGTATTGAGGAAATCCTGCTTCTGCGCATGCAGGGTCTTCATGTCAAGGCCTACATATTTAGCTGCTTTCTCGCGCGTTGAGATGTCGGGGAGAGGTATCTGGCCCGTGAAGCCATGCTTTGCTGCCACACGTGTAGCCTGCAATTGGGCATCCTTGGCATACATCATCGAGTTGGCGAGGAGGCGCATCACCTCTTGTGGAGCGTGGAAAGCTGCACCGTGGCTGGCCAAAGAATAGTCCCAACGCCACTGACTCTTGCGGATGTCACTCAAGCATTGCTTCATTTCGGCCTCTGTAGCACCCTTGTCCCAGGCAAACTTGGCATAGATGTGCGCGTTGGCCAATTCTTTGTTGACCTTAAGGGCAAAGTCATATACCTTCTGCTGACGCTCATAGACATTCTGACGGAGGGTTTCTGCATCCTGTCTGTGACAGGTCTGGCAGGTGCGGTCGATGTGTGCAAGCGGACTCATGATGTGGTGGTCGGTATATTTCACACCGCCTTCTGAAATGTAAGGCATGTGGCAATCAGCACAGGAAACATTGCGTTGACCGTGGATGCCCTGCTTGAACATTTCGTAACCCGGGTGCTGTGCTTTCAGAATTTTAGCATGAGAGAGTGGGTGAATATAGTCATAGAAGCCGATACTGTCATAATATTCTTCGGCTGCTTCACAGGTAAGTCCCTTCTCTTGTGGGAAGTGCAGATAGTTGCCGTTCTCCTTTTCGAAGTAGTACTCGGTGTGACATTGTGCACAGACTAAGCTTCTCATTTCCTGGTGACTGGCTTTCTTGACATCCTTTCCTACGCGTGCCCAAGCCTCATAGAGGGCCGGACGTGCAGGTTTGAGATCCATTGTCCGGGCATCATGGCAGTCAGAGCAGCCTACGGTGTTCATCACTTCGCCTCCCCAGTCGCTCCATTTTGCAGCATAGAATGCGTTCGTTCCTTTCTCACGCATCAGCCGTGGCACGTCAGGCCCCTTGCAAGTCCAGCATGTTCCGGGTTGAAGATCCTTCTGACCATCAACGCCCGGAGAACCCGTACGCAGGATTTTGCGCAGGTCTTCAATGCAATGGCGGTGCCCACGTGGGGTGTTGTAGTCTCTTGAGAAAGCGTAACCGTCCCATATGACAACGATTTCAGGACATTTCTCCAGAATGCTTTTCTCCTGTGACCCATTGTATTTGCTCTCGAAAGTGGTGTCTTCAGTCATCGCCCATGACTGGTATTCACGTGGAAAATCCTCTGCAAATTTCTCGTTCTGTGCTACGATAGAGTCGGTCATCGGTGTGCGGCGATTGTTGAAGATGCTGGCAACTTCAGCTCTTCTTTCCAAAAGCGAAGAGCAGAGAAGGCCCAAGACGAAAACAACAACCATTGCTCCTCCAAAGAGCAGCCAACCTTGCCATTTCTTAAGTTGTTTTGCCATAGTTATTTGGTTTTATAGTTTATTCGGATAATCTTGTGGATAATGCGGTTTGAGAAATGTTTATTTTCCTTGCTTCGGCCCCTCATAAGGCTTGTGGCCCAAGGCTCTTTGCAGCCAAGCGGGTACAGGGTCGGGTGGCATAGGCTCAACAAATTCAGCTCCCGGAGTGGATGAAAGCGAGTTCATTCCCATGTGAGGCACGTTGCGGTGACAGTCCCAGCAGGCCTTTCCCTCACCGCGCTTGGCCATCATGTAGTCAATGCGTCCGGTCTTCACGAATTCCTGATTGAGTTGTTTGTGGCAGCGGATGCAATTGTCCATGATGACTTCTGCTGAAGCGTCTTCGGCCTCAATAGCCTGACGTTCGCTGTGAGTGACGAAGTAGGCCACGTGCTTCATGCCGTCCATACCCTTGAAAAAATAGTGTGAAGCGATGTTGTTGTTGGGCACATGGCAGTCGTTGCAGGTGACATCACGGCCATGTGAAGAGTGCGACCATGTAGCATAATAGGGCGACATGATATGGCAGTTGATGCAGGCTGCAGGGTCATCCCCCACAATGTAGGTGTGCATGCGAAGAAGATACATGAATAAAACCACCAAGCCGAACGTGATGCCGCATAAAGTCGTTATGATGATCTTCTGTCTATAGGATAGTCTGTTGACAAACGATTTCCATCCGGTTTTCAGATTGGTATAGGTCAGTCGCTTCATAGATTGTCGGTTTATTTATGATGCAAATTTAACAAATGGTAGTTTCAACTACCAAATGCGAA
>NZ_KV817525.1:0-1299 GCF_001814685.1 Prevotella sp. HMSC077E09
CTATGTGCCAAAGAAGCATTTAAGCGATTTTACGACCCGCATTTTCGTGTGGACGACGAAATATATAAGGTCTTAAATATGTCGAGAGATGATAGGAAAATGTAAGGCGATAGCGCATGGCAGCACGGCTTTGGATTATATTTTCAGAGAGGGAAAGCTCGGTAATCGGCTTACCTTCCACAATCTTTGCAGCAGAGAACCGAAAGCAATCTATGAGGAAATGAAAGTGGTCAGCGATTATAACAGTCGTTGCAGAAACAAGTTCCTCCGCATTGAAATCGGTATAGCACCTCAGGATGAGAAGAAACTACCCGTATCTGAACTCATGCGGATAGCCCATCTGTTTGCCAACCAAATGGGACTAGACAACCACCAATGGGTAGCAGTAACGCATAAAGATACCGACAACAGGCATATCCATATCATTGCCAATCGCATCAGTCTGTACGGAGAGGTCTATGATACCACTTTTGTAAGCAACAGGGCAGCAAGAATGGCGGAGGAAATAAGTCGCTCGAAAGGCTTGACCATTGCAAAGGAGGTCAGGGCGGAAAGGAAGCATCAGAAAGCAAAAGCCAATCCTACGAGAGAGCAAACAAAGAAAGAAGTACAGCAAATCTGTTATGCCTTGTTGGATAAATATAAAAGCGGTGGCATATCAGGGCACTCCATGTTTCTCTACGAATTGAACAAGAACAACATTATCATAGAGCGCATGAAGAACAAACAGGGAAAAGTATATGGTTTGAAGTTCTCCTTCAATGGACAAAGCTTCAAGGCTTCCGAAATCGGCAGGGAGTTCGGCTACCTTTCTTTGCAAAAGAACTTTGAAGCAGGCAATAAAGCCGAAACAAAGGAGATAATGACAAAAGCTCAAATAATGGCGCACGAGCAGGAAAAGAGCAAACCCCAACCGGATACAGCCTATCAACTTGTTCCTCCCAGCCGTTCGTACACACCGCCTACAAAAGCAAACGAAACTTCACCTATTGCACAAGCCGTAGGAAATGTAGCAAGCACTGTCTTGAATGCTGCTGAAGAAATAATTTCGGGAGCAGGTGGACTTATCAATCCACAGACACATGGCGATGATTATGCTGAGACGGTATGGCAACGAAAACTCAGAAACCAAGCCAAGAAAAAGAAGAAACGAGGAAGAGGAATATAACCATTCTCCTCATTTTTCAATCTTTCCAAACAACAGATGACGCAAAAGAGTGAAAATCTTATCAAAAACGCTTGTTATTCAAAGCAAATGATTATCTTTGCAAATAGAATAACAAGCGTTCTTTGTTGATG
>NZ_KV817526.1:0-456 GCF_001814685.1 Prevotella sp. HMSC077E09
CGAAAAAGGGTTCATGCACATATTTTCCTTGCTTTTCAGACCATAAAAAGACTTGTTTTTTTGACAAATTGTAAAGCCAAACGGCGAAATCTCGATGCCCATCGAAGTTATAATCACGTTGATCTACCCAATACTCCGAATCATTCTTGCCCAAATCAAGCGTCTGAAGATAATGTTTATTGCTATAAATGTCAAGCTTAAATGCCCCATGTTCTGTTTTCGATTGCCACGAAATATAAATCTCTTTGTCGCCTTTCCACCACTCACGGTCCTCTTCTGCCTGCGCTTTCTGCCCTTCGGGAGTCTCCGTTTCAAAGGCTTTCATATAGCTTTCCCAGCCAAGATGCTGTTTGTTTGGCGTCACATAAAACTCTGCTGTGCCTCCATCGAGGTCGCCGGAGTCGGGAATTCGTCCTATGCCGAAGTTCGCTTTCTTCGATATTTTCGTGCGATAAG
>NZ_KV817527.1:0-370 GCF_001814685.1 Prevotella sp. HMSC077E09
GTAGGTCATCCGTATCGGAAAGTGTATGCAGACACAGCTGATTGTCGCCCACACGCACAAGGTCTGCGCCCAGACGGATGTCCTCCAAAGACGCATGCCCTTCTTCTGATAGAGAGAAATACCTGTCAAGCAGTCCGCCCTTTTCATTTGTGCCTACCAACTCGTCTTCTGTCATGCGGACAATCCTTATCTGCTCGGTATCATTGATGATGCGCTCGAACTGGTCTACGGCTTCCATAAACTTCATCACCTCCTCCTTGTTGGTGATTTCCTTGGGTAACAGGTGTCCACGGCAGAGTGAAGAGAAGTTGCTCTGCTGTGCCATGCGCTGCTTGTTGGTCTTGGTAAGGAAGAGATAGACTGAGTGGTG
>NZ_KV817528.1:0-26246 GCF_001814685.1 Prevotella sp. HMSC077E09
TTTTAGAGAACTTTCTTATCCCGAACTGGCGTATTACTTATATCCTGCGTTCCAATCTCACCCATTTTACCGCGCAATCTCACCCATATTACACGCTAAAATGGCTGAGATTAGCGCGCAATATAGCTGAAATAAAAAACGAGGAGAAGGCGTGTTGAATTTTAATTTTGCGGCGATCGGTTCCGAATCAGACTTCCTCGGCCTCGTAATCCCATTGCGAACGGCGCAGGTCGACGTTACCATTGGCCTTGAAGCACACGTTTTCAGCAGCGAGCAGTGTCCGTTGAGCGGGCCAGTTGGGGGCAGTTCGCCCCACACTGTCCACCACCCTGTGGCACGGAATGGCCTTATCGGTCATGCCGTGTAGCGCACGTCCCACCTGACGGGCATGCGAAGGATAGCCCGAGAGACGCGCTATCCGACCGTAAGTGAGCACATATCCGCGCGGAATTTGGCTGACGATATTCGCCACTTCCTGCCGGAATAGTTCGAAATCAAAATGAGCCATGGGAGAAAGTTGAGCGGTTCTGCGACTTGGATTCAAGCCATGCGCTTAGAATCATGAATAGGTTGTTGACCGTTTTTCCGGAGACTGGCCTCGTCGGGAAGTCAATTTTGAGTCCCAAACTGACAGTTGTCCGAATGTTGTCTGCCTGATATTGGCATGTTTGCCCCGTGAACGGAAGGTCTAGAAACCGCATATCGGCACGGTGATGCCCGCCCAATCCGAAGCCGATGTCGTAGGCGAAGCAGAGCGAAACGGAGCTGATGATGCGGATATCCACGCCGATTTTAGGTTTCAGGGCAATGGCTGGACACTGCACATCGTAGTTCATTTGGACGTGACTGCCGGGATATGCCTGTTGCAACACATGGGTTTCACTGCCTTGCATGCGCTTCAAATTGAGGAAATTTGTCTGTATTAAGCCACCGATATGAGGCTGAACAACCCATTTTTGTGGGCAGAAATACCACTTGATGCCGCCCTCCAGACCGAGCATGTTCACCTTTTTTAGCCCGATACCTGCGGCATATTGCGTGGCAATACCGTCCTGTTCGTAGTAGAGGTTACCTGTCAAAACGAGGTGAGGATTGAGATAATAGTCGGCCGAAAGGGCGAAATAGTTGCCTTCTTCGTCGCCTATATAGAAGTCTTGCCCATCGGATGTGTCGTCAGCGAGGGTCGTTCCACCGAAGCTCGCCTGCAAAGCCCAGTGCTTGGGTGCGCCATTTGGGTTGCCGGAAGCCATGCCGTTGGAGGCCGAAAGGCAGCAGACGACGCAAAGAAAAGCTTTTATCGGGTTCATTTTTCCTTACTTTTTATCATTTATATTGCCTGTATTTCATTTCATTATTCTATGCTTGCGACGTTAACTTCAACGTGTCTGCCCATTGATACCGCTAAGTTTCGTCCCATTACTTTATTCCTGCGAGGCGTTTTGCAGGGCATCGGCCGGCGAATAAGCCACCGTTTTGACCACACGGCAGGGATTTCCCACGGCAACCGAGCCGTCGGGAATGTCCTGAATGACCACCGAACCGGCCCCAATCGTGCTGCCATGACCGATGGTTACGCCCGGAAGGACGGTCACACTGCCCCCTATCCATACGTCGTTCCCAATGGTTATGGGGCAAGCCCACTCTATTCCGTTACGCCGTTCCACTGGATCTGTGGGGTGACAAGCCGTATATAGGCTCACGTTGGGGCCTATATAGACATGATTTCCGATGGAGACTTTCGCCTCATCAAGTATGGTAAGGTAGAAATTGGCAAAGAAATAGTCGCCTACACTGATGTTGCAACCAAAGTCACAACAGAAAGGTGAGTTGACAACGGGCCTTACTCCACAGTACCCGAAAAGGTCTTTAAGGGCCTTTTCACGACCTTTTGAATCGCTGGGAGGCAGCTGATTGTAGTGCAGAATCAACTCTTTTGTCTTGAGAAGTCGCTCATAAAAATACGGTTCGGTGGCATTATAAGGTGCTCCACACAACATTTTATTCCATTCGTCGTACATAGGTTACGATGTTTATAACCGCAAAATTACGACTTTTATTTGAAGAACAACAGGACCCAATCAAAGAAAAAACGGGATTGGAAGCAGGAAACTGACGTCGGTATGCCTTAAAAAGATTTTGTTGTTATGGGTGACCGAGGCCCTTCGCATTGTGCGTTTGGCAGTCACGGACATCACTTTCCTGCATAGAATGACATAGGTTATGTTGTTTGGAAACCTCCGCAAGCCCGCACTTCCCTCCCTTGGGAGGGGCAGGGGGTGGGCTTTTCATTCCCCACGCAAGCCGTCTGCGAAGCCGGCATAGGTGTGTTTGCGGAGGAAGTTGGCATCCCAAAGGCCGGTAGGCTCACCGCCTCGCCAGCCGGAATCTTTCGGCGAGTCGGTGATACACCACTGCGTGATGCCATACTGCTGGGACGCAGGAATGATTTTGAAGTACTGGCCGACGATGAACCGATAGTAATCGCTCATCTGCTTGTGCTGCGCTTCGGTCAGGTTCTCGGTCATGACAGCATTGCCCGCAGCGTCGTTGTAGCCCATGTCAAGCTCGGAAATCTTCACGAGTTTGCCCGTTGCAGCCATCAGTTGAAGCATCTTCACGACATGTTCCTCCTTGCTCTTCTGAACTGTCGGATTGGCCGAGAACGACACGTGCATCTGACTGCCGATACCGTCAATCCGTGTCACGCCGTCTTTCTCCCATTCACCAATCCAGTGGATGAGGCTCTTGAGTTTCTTGTTGTCGTCCCAATCCGACTCCAGATTGTAGTCGTTGATGAAGAGTTTCAGCTTGGCAGCATCGCCGTTGTGGGCTGCAAAGCCCTTGCGCGCCTCGGCAACGGCTGTGCGCACGTAGTCGAGGTCGCCCAGATAGTCTTGCCAGTAGAAGTTCTTTTTGGCATCATCTTCGGAAACCGTACCGCGCGTGGCCGACTGCAGGTCGTAGTAACCGTCGCCATCTTTGTCTCGTCCCGAAATGGGTTCGTTGACCACATCCCACGATGTCACGTAGCCGTCGCAGGCTTCCATCATTCCATCGACCCATGTTGCCATGGCTGTTGTCAGGATGGTTTTCTTCTCGCTGTCGCTCAAGGGAATCTTGTTGTTCTTCTCCATGTAGTAGAGCTGAACGTCGTCGATATAGATTTTGCCCGCCACAGCACCAAGGTTGAAGAGGAAGCGGTTACAGCCCTCGCCGGTGACCGTGGTTTGAACGGTAAACTCCTTCCAAGTCGTCGTGAGACTCATTGCCGGGAAATCGCCGCGCCCCTGATAGCCGTCGGTCTTTTGGAAACCTGCGCCAATGTTGCCGGGGTTGTCGGCCTTGCCCCAAAAGTGGAGATAGTAGGTCTTGCCGTTTTCAAACTCCTGGTCGACAGCCCGCTGCACACTCCACGAATTGGTTGCGCCGGGGTTGGTGACCACCATGCACTTGCTGCCGTCGTGCGAACCGGAAGCCAACTCGGCAGTGGAACCATTGCCCCAACCGCTAAGCACATCGCTGCCATCGAAGTTGTTCTCATAGACATATTTCGGAATCTCAACCATGGGCGACTCCATGTGGACGATTTTCACATTCCGAATCTGTAGCGTTCCAACAAAAGCACCCGACTGACAAATGACAAAGCCGCCGTTGGCAACAGCCTTGAACGGCACGGCATATTCTTTCCAATCGGTGTTGAACGCAATCGATCCGTTGGCTCTTCCTCCCCAGTCGCCGATACCGACGGCAAGCGTGCCTTCGCCGGAACCTTTGACCGTCATTTTCAAGATATACTCGCTGTCTTTCTTCAGCGGCAGGCCGTCGGCAATGTGATATTGCACGCGCCAGTTGTCGGTTGCGGCAGCATTCACCAGTTTGAAGCCGTCGCCATTGACCGTGATGTTGGCCTTCACTTCATTCGGCGCCCAATAGGTGTAGCTGCCGGCTGTCGTCCAATCCTTTTCAAAGTCGGTCTTCTCTACCTTTGCGTTGGGGTCAACCTGAAGTTCTCTGTCGGCAATCAAGCCGTTGAGGTATTTATTGTTCTGCTGCGAGTGCCATGCCAGCGTGTGTCCGTAGATGGTGATTCCGCCCTCCTTGGCGTTGGAAACAAACTCTTTCACGGTAGAGAAGTCCATGCGCCCGTCGTCCTTTACGCAAGACGCATATTTCATTGCGTTTCCGGCAGTCATCTCCATGAAGTTGCTACCGGCCAAACTATAAACCAACTCGCGCTTGTTGAAGTCGGAAGCCCCCAGGGCAACACCCAACTTGAAGTCGGGATTGCACTTGCCGGCTGACTTCAACTGCTCGACATAGTTCTTCAATGGCTCGTAGTCGTTCAGGTACTGGTATTCTGCCAAGTCCTTGGTCATGTCTGTTTTGTATTCGGAGAACTTGTCATCGGCACATGAAGACAAAGCTGCCAGCACAGCCAGGCCCAATCCTATATTTAATTTGCTTAATTTCATATTCTTCGTCTTAATTATATGACACTTATAACTTTCGAGCGGAACTTACTTATACTGCGGCTTGAACTCAACCACGCCATTCGTGTTGCCACGTGTCTGCGCCACAAATTCGTCTTTGCTTTCCATTGTGAGCCCACCACCGAAGTCAATGCGGTATTCAAGGGTGAGCAAATCGCGGTTCTTGCCGCCCCAGGCTTTCTCATTGGTGGCTCCTTTCGAAGTGAACTTGCCCGTACCCGTGGCCGTCATGCCCGATGTTTCGGAAGACACGGCGCAGTTTCCGTTGTCATCAAACGAGAGTTTCAGTCTGCATGTGACAGCCTGGACGACATCATTTCCGTGCGCATCCTTGACCGTCTTGTTGATGGAAACGGGGAATATGCACTCTTTCAACGACTTTGTCGTGATTTGGCATACCTCATTCTTCTCTACGGATGCTCCCTTGCGTATCTTTGTCTCTGTATTTCCGTTATGGGTTATCTTATCTTCTCCGCTACGAAGATAATAGCCCGACCACGGATTCATGTACTTCACGCAGTAAAGCACATAGTCTTTTGGGGCGACATTCCAGGCAGCTGCGTTCGTTCTTGAGGGTGTAGAACCTTCAATGGCAGGCGTACCCGACAGGATGCGGTCAGCACCAACCTGACCCTTGATGACGATTGGGATGACATAAGTACCCGTCACAGAAGCCGGATCATTAAAGAACGCATCCTCCAACTTTACCTGCAAACGTCCTTGGAAACTTCCATTGTAAGAAACGGTGGTCGAAGGTATCGAATAATAGTTTGCCGGCATCGGCTTCACGGGCGTCACTCCGTCTTCAAAGTAGAGACGATCGCATAGCGAATTGTCCACAGCAGTCTCTAATGTGATGTCTCTGCCATGATAGGTCCCGCCCATCGTGGAGACAATATAGAAGACATGGTTGTTGTCATCGGTGTTGTCTCTGGTTTCATCATTGCCCAGCACGACATTTCGCACAACATGCTGGCGAGCGAAATATACGGATGAGCCGCCTTCGTAATCCGAGAACTCGGGATTTCCATTCTTGCAGGAGTCAAGAGCGAAAGCGAAAGCCGCCATCAATGCTATCGAGATATATTTTGTTACTTTCATTTTATTGAAGTTTTAGCGTTATTTGTTGTTTAATTCCCAGCCTTTATTCTGCTTGAGCTCCGTCCATTTTTGTATTTCGCTCTGCGGTATCGGTCCATAATACATATACTCCTTATAGTTTCTGTCTTCCACTTTGAAGGCTTTATACGTCGTTGTTCCGCCATCTTTCTTGATTTGCACGCCACCGGCAGCCACGTCGATGGGTGCTTTCCAACGGCGAAGGTCGGCAAATCGCTTGTTTTCAAAGCAGAGTTCGAGGCGTCGTTCATTGCGAATCAGTTCGCGCATCTTGCCTTTATCGGACGCACACTCATTGAGATAGGCTACATCGGTAATTCCTGCGCGGTCGCGAATGGCCTTGATGACATCGTAAGCAGAATAACCATGCGACCCCGAACCCTTGGGACCCCACGCCTCATTGGCTGCTTCGGCATAGTTAAGGAACAGCTCTGTGTAGCGAATATACACGGGATAGTGATACTTAGCGTTCTTGGAATTCGGGTTAGGGTCGCAATCTTCACGCAGAAGTTTCTTCATATAGTAACCCGTTCGCGTGGAATTACTCACCTTGTTCAAGCCATCATCGTTGCCAGTGGTCGTGATATCGGTTTTGATTTCCTTTCCTTTATACTTGCTGCCATCATGGATAACGTACATATCGAGGCGTGGATCGCGGTTCTCATAAGGCTTACCGGCATCATAGCCTCCACGACTATCGGCGATGGGATAGCCCGTAACGGTCGGAAAAGCATCAACCAAGTTCTGCGTCGGATTGATTCTTCCCTTGCCATAAAGGCTTGGTGGAAAGTTATCGGCCTCTTGATTCAGACCAAGGTTCCAGTCTTCATCACCGTTTGTACGGCTTCCTCGCCAAAGAATCTCCTGTGGAACGGCACCCGATCCAAGGTTATCAATCTCCGAAGTCTGTGCAAACCATTTGTTACCCGTGGGCGATATGCCGCTCACGCCGCCTATACGGTCAAGCACTTTGGCTGCATCGTCGGCCGCTTTGGCGTAGTTGACGGTCGTACCTGCTGCAAATGCCGGACTGGCAGCAAGCAAAGAGGCCTGCGAACAAATGGCTTCTGCAATGCGACCACTGATACGTCCGCGCATGATTGCGCCGAAAACGCGATTGTATTCGCCTGCCGTCTGAACGCCGATGGCCTTATATTTGGCCGGAACATCGGCGTCGTTCGTCAGGTCGTTATAGTCGAGTGGGAGCAATTTCTCGGCTTCTTCCAAGTCGTTATAAATCTGATTGAGACACTCTTGGAACGTGTTACGCGCCTTATTGAAGTCATCCGAGGGTTTCTCTGAGGCCGTTAAGTTCGGCACACCGAGCAGTTTCCCATCGGCATCCCAGCCACCATGGTTCATTAACAAGAAGTACATGTTGAGCGCTCTCAAGGCATAAGCCTCGCCTTTACGGCTATCACAGTACATTTTTCGGGCTTTTTCGTCTTTAGCCCAGTTCACTTTGTCTGCCTGTTCCAAGAAAATATTCAGGTATTGTATGCAGGCCCGGCGATTGGTCCATTGAGACATCGGGTCGTTATTGGCTGCCCAAGCACCCGTGGCCATCTTCAAATAACCGTTAGACAGATCATTACTCACCGCATCATCAGTGGCAACGTCCGTCACGCTCTTGGTATTGTAGGGCAACATAGCGTATCCGTAGCCCAACAGCCCTTGGGCATAAGTCGGTTCGTTGTAGATTTCGTCCAAACCCCGGTTGTTTTCCTGTGCAGGCTCAAACAAATCGGAACACGAAACCAAGCTGAATGCCAATGCCGTCAATAGGAATAGCTTCTTTATTTTCATAGCTTTTGTTTTTAATTTCATTTCATCAGAAAGTCGCTTTCACCCCGATATTGTAGTAACGTGTCTGTGGTGCGCTGCCAACATTCAGCTCCAGCACCTCACGCTCGCCCGAAATGGTGAGCAGATTGGCCCCACTGACGAATGCAGACAAGCCTTTCACCCATGTCGAACCAAACAAACGGCGTGGCAAATCATAGGTGATTTGAACCTTCGCCAAGCGGAATGCATCGGTTTTATACAGCCAAAAGTCGGAAGTTACAAAGTTATTGCTACCCGAAAGTGTCGATAGTCGGGGGTAAGTTGCCGTAGCTGCGGTTTCAGGAGTCCAACGGTTGCGAACGACGGCAGAGTACTTGCCGGCCTCACGCACCCAATAATAGGAGGAGTTCTTCACACCATGCGCGCCGAAGTTGCCCACACCGAGGGCAAAGAACGTGAAACCTCTCCACTTGGCAGTGAAGTTCACACCCATCGTAAACGGGGCACCATACCATCCCCCTTTACCAAGATACACTTGGTCGTAGTTATCGATCTTGCCATCATGGTTAACGTCCACATACTTGATGTCGCCGGGCCTTACCGTACTGCCAAGACTGCTTTGGTCGGGAGAGGCTGTAATCTCGGCTTCGCTTTGGAAGAAGCCCGCACTCTTATAACCCCAAATGCCATCAATAGCCTTTCCCTGTCGGTTCTGATAGGCTTCAACATTATTCTCGTCAACCTTTGTCGCCTTCGTATTATAATAGGTGCCGGTAAGGCCGAGTGAGAGATCCGTTTCGCCGAACTTCCGGTTGAAGTTCAGGGCGAAATCAAAGCCAACGCGGCGATCATTGTTGTAGTTCAGCACGGGCATGAAAGACCCTTGGGGGTAACTTGTGTTCAAATGTGAGGGGAAGAAGGTGGGCGAATCAATGAGATAGCCCTCCATGGAATTGATGAAGAAGTTGGCATCAAGCGTAACAAAGTGCTTCCACAACGAGGTTTTGAAACTCAAAGAAAGCTCTTTGCGCTTGATAAAGCCAAGGTCTTCGTTCTCGCCTCTTTTCGAATACGTGTACTTATCGTTCGAGCCATCATACCAGCCATAACCGTTGTCCGAAGTCCAAATACCTTTATAAAGATAGTAACGAACATCTCCGCGGGCAAGGTCGATATCCTCGTTGATGATGCTTCCCGAAACGCTCAACAGCATATTGTCGACAGCATCGACATCTTTCAGAAAACTTTCATTCTTGAGTCGCCAACCCAAAGTCAGTGATGGAGAGAGCGCTTCACGATGGCCGGGGGCCAATTGTGCGGAATGAATAACGGCCAATCCCAAGTCGGCATAATACTTCTGCATGAAATTGTAAGAGACTCCAAGGGCAAGATTGGCACTCGACGTCTTATGATACTGTCCCGACCTTGACTGCTGATAGCCCGAAGCAATCAGCATGGCAGACAGGTTGTGCACGTTGTTGAACGTGTTGTTGTAGTTGAACTGCGCGGAGAACAGCATGGTCTGGTTGTCCGTACTGCCGCTGATGTTCTGATTGCCCGAACGTTTGTCTTCACCTTCTTTCTTTAATCCCACGATAACGTCCTTGCCGTTATAGTTCGACCAAGTCGGGATATAGACGGCATAGCTGTTATCGAACGATGTCGTGTAGGAGGTGGAATAGTCCACGGCGAAGCGCGTTTCAAAAGAAAGACCCGTCAACAGCTTTCCAAGTCCGATGTTGACACCCGTGTCAAACTGGAATTGACGACTCGTCCACTTGCTCTTGCCGGCTGCATAAACATCGCCGAACAAAGAAGATGAGTTTGCTTGTGAGCCGGCAAGGAAATATTTACCGTCAATCAGCTTGGCTACACTCAGCAATTCCAAGGCTGCCTTTGCATGCGGGTCGACCATATCCACAGGTATCAACGGATTGGCATACTGCGGGAAATTGGGCCGCATCGTTGCTGCCACGTTCCAATAGTTTCCCTTGGCCGTATTTGAATCGTAGAATGTGGCGCTTGAGTTCACCCACGCCTTGATGTCTTCACTGATGTTCACATCGACATTACCACGCACACTGAACCGCGAAATATGGTTGTTCTTGGCCTCACCAAACTTGAAATAGTCTCCGCTGCGATAGTAATTGATGTTGCTGTAGAAGTGTGCACGCTCTCCGCCACCGCTGATTTCGGCTGTTGCCTCATGGCGCGAATACATCTTGCGGATGTAGTCGGATGAATAATAATCGATATTAGGATAACGATAAGGGTTCAGCCCCGACCCGTGATTGTAAATGTCGGCCGCTGAATAAAGCGGTGTCAGCCCGTCATTCGCACGTGCCTCGTTATAAAGCGTCATATATTCGGCCGAACTGAGGTATTCGGGGAATGACTTTGCCACATGCAAGCCCGTGTTGGCCCGCACCTCAACCTTCAGTCCGTCGTTCTTTCCGCGTTTGGTCGTGATGAGCACGGCGCCCTTTGCGGCCTTGCTGCCATAGAGTACAACGGCCTGTGCACCTTTCAAGAAGGTGATTTGGTCGATTTCGCTCGGCATGACATTGGTTGCATCACGCGGCACACCATCTACCATGACCAGATAACCGGCATTGTTGCTGTCCATTCCCCAAAGCGAATTACCGTTAAAGCCACCGACATACCCCTGCATATTGTCAAGGCTGTAGGTATTATAGTTCTTTTTCATCAAGTCGGCCACGTCGACAACGGACACACCGCCGAGGATATCCTTCTTGGCCACCTTGCGATAGGCCACCTGCACCATTTCCTTCTCCGCACCAGCAGTGTCGGTCGCTTGCTCAACAGCTGCCTTTGCATCGACACCGACAGGAGCCAACACGACAAGGCCTGCCAGAAGAAGTTTTGATTTATAGGATTTGAATTTCGTATTCATACGATTATTTCTATTTATTATCACTTAAAACATTCTTTACCAGCCCGGATTCTGATAATACTCCGGATAGAGATAAACCTCATTGATAGGCAACGGGAACCAATAGTGCTTTGTATTAAAACTGCGGGTCAGTATCAATTCCTTTCGATAATTGGCCACCCGGGCATCTTTCGGGTCGTTGTTTCTGTAGAAGTTGGCGTTTTCCACGCGGTCAAACTCCTGCGAATATTTTTCGTTGTAGGGTGCTTCGGTGAGGAGCAACCAACGCTGCAGGTCGTTGAAGCGGAATCCTTCGAAAGACAATTCCACGGCACGCTCGCGGCGAACTTCGTCCATGAACTTGTTCTTGTCCGACAGATAAGCACTCCCGACATGGCCCGCACCCACGCGATCGCGCAGCGTGTTGAGGGCATCGGCAGCCGTTTTGCCAAAGTTCGAGGCCTTGCCTGTTGCCCCACCTATGGCCGCACATGCCTCGGCATACATCAGATAGATATCGGCCAAGCGCATATAGGGCAGATAGCAATGCAGGTTGCCGCCCCAGTCGTACGTTCTGTCTACCTCGTTACAGGTATGGGGCACCAGCTTCTGAATGAAATAGCCCGTGCGACTGCCGTTTGCCACCGGCCGCATGTTGCCGCCCGTGAAGAGTTCGCAGTATTGCAGGTGGGCATATTGGCCGGGCGTGCCGTTCAGGTATTTGAAACCGTCGAACACGATGTCGTGATAGAAACGCGGGTCGCGGTCTTTGAAAGGATGATTGGGGTCGAAGCCCGAACCGGGGTCGGTGATGGGAAGCCCGTTGGCCATGCCATACATCTCCACGAGATTGGCTGTCGGCTGGTGAATCACGTTGTCGTGGGCCACTACCTTATCGACCTTCGGACCGAATACCTTCGAGGTGTTCCAGTTCGAGCCGTTGTAATCGGCAGACGGACCACGGAAGATGGCTTCTACAGAGCCCGGCATCTTCCAGTTCTGCTTGCTGGTATAGAAGATGTCCGAGAAGCATGTGGTGGCATTGGCAGCCTTTTCGTGATTGTAAACATCCTTATACTTGAACTCGGCCAACGCGTATTGCGTCTGTCCCGACTCCACCAAACGGAGCAACTCTCCGAAGGCTTCGGCCGCCTTCTTGGCATATTCGCCGTCATAGTCATAGGTCTTACCGTCCTTCGAGGCGCCGAGCCGGGCACCATTCTTCATCAACGGACTTGCCGCCCACAGGTAAGTCTTGCCCAGATAGCCCAAAGCCATGATCTTATTGATACGCAGGTCGTTCTTTCCCTGCGTTGCGGCTCCGGCACTCGTGCGGTCCCAGTTGACGGGCAACAGGTCGGCCGCCTTGCGGAAGTCGGCCGCCGCCTTGTCTGCACACGCCTGATAGGAGAGGCGGGGCAGGTTGAGTTCGGACTTGCTGTCGAGGTAAGTGTCCACGTAGGGCAACCCGCCGAAGAACTGCATCAGCTCGGTGTGCCACCAGGCACGGAAGAAATAGAGCTGACCGGCAATCATGTCTTTCTCTTCTTTGGATGCAGCAACCATCTTGTCAAGGTTGGTCAGACCCAAGTTAGCCTTGCGGATACAATACCAGGCGTGTGGCCAAAGCGAGTGTTCAAACTTGTTGGTTGAGGTGGGATTGCTCCCTGTCTTATAGAGCCAGTTGCCCGTAGTCTCCCATGCACGGAAGTTACCAAGGTCAACTTGATGCGTCATTCGGTTGTCGGCCTCGGGATTAAAGACCTCATCATCGCCCCAATTCCACGACGGACACCAGTTACATTTCTCTTTATCGGGGATACAATTGTAGATTTCTTCCACGAAACCCTGGAAATTGCGGAAGTTGACAAAGGCATCGTCGGGCGAAACGGTTGAGTCGGGCTCCTTATCCAAGTAGTCTTCGCAAGAAACCAACGCCGTGTTGAGTGCAAACAAGGCGCATATCAACATCAAAATGGTTTTTATGTTCGTTTTCATTTGTCTGTTTTGTTTAATACTACAATGAGAATTTAACACCGATATTGAAGCGTCTCACGGTAGGGTAGGCGCCGAGGAAACCGCCGCCGCCGAGGTTGGCTTCGCGGTCGTCGGGCATACGTGTCCACAGCCAGAGGTTGTTGCCGTTGAGATAGAGCTTGAGATAGGTGATGCCCAGATGCTTGATCCAACCGCTTGTCCAGGTGTAAGCCACCTCGACGTTCTTCAATCGGATGTAGGAACCGTCGTAAAGGAATTGGGTTCCGTTGCTGTAGCTGGATTGGTTGGCGCCCCATCTGGGCACGATGACGTCGGCGTCGGGCGCACTTTTGTCCCACCATGTGCCTGCATCATAGACATTGTTGAGCTTGTTGCCGAAGCTGCTCAGCGTGACGTCGCGGGTCACATCGGTCACACCGTAGAACTGCGCCATGGCCGAGAAGCCTTTCCACTCAACGCCCAGCGTTGCATTGTAGGTGTTCATCGGCGAGCCGCTGTAGCCTACGGGTGCCGCATCTTTGCTGTCGATCACGCCATCGCCGTTGAAATCAACGATGTAGTAGTCGCCCACGAGGCGATGGTTGTCGTTGGATTCATGGGCCGGCGAACCGATCAGGTCGTCGATGTTGTTGATGAAGCCGCGGTCAAGATACGATCTGTATTGCCCCATGGAGAAGCCGGCATCCTTCTGATAAGCCGGACGAAGGACGGGGTCGTCCTTGAGCAGCACCTTGTTCTTGGCGTGGGTCATGTTGAAGTTGGCCCACAGGCGCAGGCCGTTTGCCCACTTTTTGTTGAGTCGCACCTCGAATTCATAACCTGTCGTGCGCACCTTTCCTTTATTGATCGTAGGCGCTGTGGTGCCAAAGTAAGCCGGAACGGAGCGTCCGCTGCCAAAGATCAGGATATCGTTTCGGCGGTCATGGAAGAAGTCTATGGAACCTGTAACCAGTCCGCCAAGGAAACCATAGTCGACGCCAAAGTTCGTTTTGCGCACGGTTTCCCATTTTACATTCTCATTGCCCAGGGCACTTTGGCGATACCATGAATAGATACTTGCGGTATGATCCAGGTCCATTGTGGTCTGACCGCCATAAGCCCACTGGCTCATGTACAGCCAGCGACGGGCCGAATCAAACGGGTCGCCCATGTTTTCGTCGCCGATTTCACCGTAAGAAGCGCGCAGCTTCAACAGGTCGATGATGCCTTTCTCGCGCAGGCGGTCCATGAATTTCTCTTCCGTAACGGTCCATCCAAGGGCGCCGGAGTTGAAGAAAGCAAAGCGATGGGCCTTGCCGAATTTCTCAGAACCGTTGTAAGCGCCATTATACTCGATGAAATAGCGGCCCGCATAGTTATAGGTGGCACGGAACGCCCAGTCTTCGCGATAGGTAGGCATCACGCTTCCGCGGGCATTCTCCTGTCGGGAGAAGAGTCCCATGGCCGAAACGTCGTGGTGTCTGAACTGACGGGCCCAGTTCAATTGCAACTGGTAATAGAGATTGCGCACGGTTGCGTTGTTATCTACGGCGCCTCCTTCGGTGGTCCAGTTCACACCTTGCTGCCAATCAAACTTGTTGTTGCCTTCAAGTTCTTGTCCCAAAGTCACCTTTCCGGTCTCCGGATCGATATATTTCGTCGGCGAAGCGTTGTAAAGGTCGTTGATTCCGCGACCGCTTTCCATAAAGATATTATCCCAGGAAACCGTTCCGCGGGCATTCAGTCCCTTGGTAATGAAATCCAATTTCTGTTCCAGTGTGAAGTCGGTGTTGATGCGCGTCGTCGTAATCTGGCGCACACCGCCGATGGCGAGGTTCTGTGCAGAGTTTGAAACGTTCGAAGCATTGGGATAAAAGCCCCAAGAGCCGTCGGAATATTTGGGCAGGAACACGTCGGGGGCAATGTTGTAAGCGCCTGCCCACTGCTGTCCGATCTGCCATTCACTGTGCACGGAGTTGCTCCAAGGCGACTTCTTCACGCCGTTCGAGCCTGAGATGTTGGCCCGCAGCGTTGTAGTGTTCGTGATTTGAAAGTCCAGATTGCTGCGAACATTGATGCGGTTGTAACCGTAACCCGCCTTATAGTTGCGTCCGTTGTCGTATTCTCGGAACAAATCTCCCTCATGTACGAAGTCGGCTGACGCAAAATATTTCACGAACTTTGTACCGCCGCTGATGTTCACATTGGCATTGTAAGACATGGTCGACTTCTTGAACAGCGCATCCTGCCAGTCCACATTCGCATAGCGTTCACGCTGTTCCAAGGTGTTCTGGTTGCGATAATTGTCGATAAAAGACTGCGGACGAACATACGACCATGAGTCGGGCGCAATGCCAAGTTCGTGCTCTACAGCCTGATTGCGCAGTCTTAAAGCATCGTACGAGTCATATTTGTTCGGCAACTTCGAGGGTGCTTTCATCGTTGCATTGAAGCCCACGTCGATCTTCGCCTTGCCTTCCGTACCACGTTTTGTCGTAATCAGAATGACACCATTGGCGCCTTTCACACCGTAAACGGCCGTTGCCGAAGCGTCTTTCAGTACGGAAATGTTGGCCACCGAAGCGATATCGACACTGCTCATCGGGCGTTCGATACCGTCAACCAATACCAATGGGTCGCTTCCGTTCCACGTGCTGGCGCCGCGAATGATGATTTGGGGTTCTTCTTCGCCCGGCATACCGTTGCCTTGAATGGTCACCACGCCGGGAAGATTGCCCGTCAAAGCGGCTCCGATGTCGCTCACACCTGCCGCACGTTCCAACACAGCCCCCGTTGTTTGGGTGATAGAACCCACGACACTGGCCTTCTTCTGCTGGCCGTAGCCCACGATAACGGTCTCTTGAAGGGTGTGATCGTCGTCTTTCAGGACGATTTTTGCCGCATGTCCCTCGACAACGACAACCTCCTTGGTGACCATTCCCACGTAAGAAACAACGAGTGTGACCTTTTTAGCCGGCGTCTTCAGTTCGAAATTACCGTCAAAATCGGTGACAGCGGCAACAGAAGGCTTTCCTTTCATGACGACAGTGGCCCCGATCAACGGCTCACCTCCGGCGTCTAAAATCGTTCCGCGAATGGTGTTTTGCGCCAAAGCCGCCACAATCGACGCGAAAAGCATGGCCACGATCAGCGAAAAGCGTTGAAAAAGTCTGTGTACTTGTCTCATTTTTTAATTATTAGGTTAGAATTAGACTTTACATTTGCAAAGATATTCAATACTTTTTTAACGGCGTACATGATATTGTAACATTCATTTTGCGCCATGTAACAAAGTGAATGTTATGCAAGGGTTTAGGGTCACTACATTCTTATTTCGACGCGTTTGTCACCATACAGCAAATCGTAATTTCCTTCCTTGAAATGCACGGTATTTGTGTTTTCGTCAAAGAACTCAAACGACTTACGTGTCAATACAAGCTCTGCTACGGCCTGATGTCCGGCTTTCACAAAGACACGACTGAAGCCGCGCAGTGATTTTATCGGCCCGTTCGGGTCCTGATGGTTCTTGATATACAGTAAAACGGTCTCTGTTCCGTCCTTACTGCCAACGTTTTCTACGGGAATACGCACCACGATGGAATCAGCCTTTTTGATGATTTCAGCCGTTCCCATATTGAACGTTGTATAGCTAAGGCCATGACCAAAAGCAAAGAGCGGGTCGGAGAAATAACGATAAGTGCGCCCTTTCATGCTGTAATTCTCGTAATCGGGCAGCTGATTACTGTTCTTATAGAAGGTGACGGGCAGTTTTCCCGAAGGATTATAATCGCCGAAGAGCACATCGGCAACGGCCGTTCCGCCCTCTTGCCCGGCATACCATGCCTGTACAATGGCGTCGCAGGCTGTGGTTTCCGGCTCCAGAGCAATAGCCGACCCCGAACAGTTCACATAGACAAGCTGCTTGCCTGCAGCGTGAAGGGCCTTGATGAAATCCCGCTGAACACGTGGAAGTTCGATGTCTGTTCGGTCTCCTCCCTTGAACCCCGGTATGTCCACAGGCATTTCTTCGCCTTCCAAAGCAGGTGAGATACCACCTACAAAGACCACTTTTTCAATGCCCTTCAATGCCCGAATGACTTCCTGGTAGTCAATAGGTCGCTCGGTTCCGATATTGATTCGAATGTTTGCACCCCATGTATTCACATAGGTAAAGCGCACTTCTATGCGATAGTCTTTGCCGGCCTCAAGCCGAATAGGTATACGAGTCGGTGTTGTTCGCCATGTGTGTTGGTGCTGCATCTGCTTGCCATTGACCCATACTTCAAAGTCGCCACACCCTTCTACTTTCAAAACGGCCTCGCCATCACGCTTTGATAGCAGCACGGTTTCATATTTGGCCGAGAAGCCTTCTACTTTTACACCGGGCGCAAAGCTGTGCATACCGGCTGTCGTTGCAGCCACTTCACCATGATAATATTGTGTCGTAACAGGTTTCCCGGTCATCGTTGTATTGTTCCAAAAGGTACCACGTAGCCCGCGTTTGCCGGCTATCATGCATGCATCAAACAACGGATCGACCACCATTGTGTCGGTAAGATCGCAGCCTTTGATGTATTTCACGTTCTTATGCTTGGCCCGTATACCGTCAAGGATGGTCACCGTACGGTTGGGGGTACCGTTGTAATTGCCCCACATCATCGGCACATTATCGGCATTCGGGCCGATCACAGCGATGCGTTCGTTGTTTTTCTTCAGTGGAAGCATGTTTTGCTTGTTCTGCAACAGCACGATAGATTGGCGTGCCATATCGAGCGAAAGTTGGCGGTGAGCCTTGCTATCCATTACAGAATAAGGGATTTTCGACCATGGAACAAGCGCCGGGTCGTCCATTTCGCCAAGGTCGAAACGCCCTTCAAGCAGACGAAGCACATGTTTGTCGACCTCCTTCTCGCTGATCAGGCCGCGCTGCACAGCTTCGGGAATACACTTATAGGTGTAGTTGAAACCGCATTCCACATCGGTTCCGGCCAGCGCGGCCTTGGCTGTGGCATGAACAGCATCACTTGAGGTCTTGTGGTTCTGCCAAATGTCACTCACGGCACCGCAATCGCTCACTACCAAGTACTGAAAGCCCCACTCGTCGCGCAGAATTTGCTGCAGCAGTCGGCTGTTTCCGCAACAAGGTTCGTCATCGAGCGCCTGATAAGCACACATCACCTCGCGCACCTTGGCTTCCTCAACGAGCGTTTTGAATGCGGGAAGATAGGTTTCCCACAGATCACGCGGCGACACATTGTTCAGATTGGCCGTGTGACGCGTATATTCGGGCCCGCTGTGCACGGCATAATGCTTTGCACAAGCCCACAGTTTGCGATACTTACTGTCTTCAGGTCCTTGCAAACCACGCACAACCGCCGTTCCCATCACAGCCGTCAGATAGGGATCTTCACCGTAGGTTTCCTGTCCACGTCCCCATCGTGGGTCGCGAAAAATATTCACATTGGGTGTCCAAACCGACAGACTATGGAACTTTTCATCCTCGCCTCCGTTCCTTATTCGATGATGATACTGAGCCCGCATCTCATCACTTGCTGCGCTAAACACCTTATATAACAGTGCATCATTGAACGAAGCCGCCATCGCAATGGGCTCGGGAAACACGGTCACGTTGCCCATGTTGGCCGCACCATGCAAGGCTTCGCTCCACCAAAAGAATTTCTTGATGCCCAACCGCGGTATGGCCGGCGACTCATCAAGCATCAACAGGGCTTTTTCTTCAAGGGTTAAGCGACTCAACAAATCCTGTGCGCGTGTCAAGGCGCTAAGGTTTGGATTCTGATACGGATACGCCATGCCGGTTAGCGACGGCTGCGCCAATGCCGATGATGCCGTCATCACGGTCACGAACGACAAAAGAATGGTCTTGATTTTGTTCATGGTTGCTATGAAAATAATGATTGAATACGAAAAGTTGAATTTTCCTTCGTGTCGCCATCACCCTTTGTCGCACCTTGTTTGCATAATCGAACGAACGAAAGGGAAGGCAACTGCACCCTGATTTACCTCACCACCACTTTCTTCCCGCCTGCAATATAGATGCCGGGAGGAAGCCCCGCGGTGGCAATCTCGGTGGAAACGTGCGAACGCACACGTATTCCATAAAGGTTATAAACGTCGGTGAAGTCGGGATTTGCATTGACAATGGGGGTGATAGCCGTGGGCATATCGTCGGCATTATCGGTCAGATAGAGGTTGTTTACGTCTATTTCTCCTGCTCCGTTGCCCCATAAGCTCACGATATAAATAGGTGTGTGGCCAAGCACCTTGCCCTGTTTGGTCTTTTCCTTGGTCAGGTCTACAACGATAGTCGTCTTGTTTTCCAACGCAATCTCATAGCTGTCTCCCCAAATACTTTGTTGAGGGAACAGCATCAATTTGGCGCCGCAGGTCTGCGGTTTGTCGAGTTTCAACACCAGATAATGCTTCGAAAGCCCGATGCCGCCATCGAACTGCCACCCCATCTGCCCCCATTTGCCGGGCTGGAAGACTCGTTTGGTCTCGTCATACGTGCCATGATCGAAAATATCCGTCCTTATGGACGAGGCTTCAAACGAGAACATCTGCACCCGAACGGTTATCTTTCGCGATAACGTCTCACCGGTTTCGGTCGTATAAACGGCCGTGATTTGTGCGGTTCCATCGCTTTTTGCATGGATTACCCCATCCGTTATCCCCACGACATCGGGTGCCGAAACGGTATATTGAATGGCTTTCGGCAATACTTCCACGCTTCTTCCGCCGGGGAAGAAAAGCGTAAGCGGTGCATGATAGGAATCGCCCGGCATGAGCAAGGTGTCTTTCAATGCCCAGCATATACTGTCGATTCGGCGTTCGGCAGCACTGAACACATAGTCGTCGGGATAGGGTTTTGCGGTGGTGTTGTAGGCTTTATACCACCCCATGCAAGCCGCACCGCAGGCTTCTTTCAGTTCGCCAAAGGCTGCAACCACACGTCCTTTGCCAACCAATTCATCAATATCGAGATAGCAACCCGTGCCCGAAAGCGTCATGGATATGTTGCCATAATGGTCGATCATGCGCTTATAAGCAACGCCCCATTTGCTTGTTGAGGCCGTAGCCCACGTGCCGTAATTGGCCTTCACCCATTTTCCATGCTCGTCATAATGGCCTTCTCCCGCCTTTTCGGGGCTCCAATCCACCTCTGTAATCATGACAGGTCGGGGCTCGACAACGGGCACAAGACCTTTAAACCGGCGTATACCTTCTTCGGCATTTGGCCGTTCGTCGCTCATACCATACCAGCCGGGATAGTCGTGAACGGCATAGCCAAAGTTGTCATCCGTGATGGGATGGCGGGCATAACCCACGTAATTGCCCTGCCAACTGCTGCCGGGAATCCAAAGAATACCCTTAAATCCGTTGCCGCGAATCTTGTCAACGATGGGTTGAAAGAAGTCGCGCAGCGCATGATCCGACGCTTTTCCCGTCGCATCCTTAACGACTACGGGCTCATTGGCCAGCTCTAATGAAATCTGACCGGCATATTGCTGAACGACAGCTTCACGCGAAACGATGTCCCAAACCGTCGTTAGATATTGCTGATAAGCATCGCCTACACGGATTTCATGAGGGCAGACGCCCGGCGGACGCACCACGACATAGAGCCCATGCGCCATGGCTTTCTGCATCAAGGGGATATAAAGCGATTGCAAATAGCGCTGGAGTCGGTCGGCACTGAACTGCGAAATGTTCTCTTCGCCCTTTTTTCCGACAAGCGGTTTGGTCGGATCATTGGTCCAACAAGGGTCGAGATGCAGGCGGAACACATTGCAATAAGCGCCCTGCGAAGCATCGGTCAGGCCCCGAAAGAGCTTTTCAAAATAGTTCAGACAGGCCGGAACGCTGCTGTCATCAATATTCCAACCCCATCTTCCGCCATTGAAATAGGGATGAGGTGTATCCATCACGCCATGAAGCAACACTTTGTTGCCATGTCTGTCGACCATGTTTCGGCCCTCAACATGGAGCGAAGGCAGCGGTCGAGGCATTTGTGCAACCGATGGAAAAGCGGTGAAACCGATAAAAACCACCGCCATCAGAAATCTACGATGCGTCATAAACCATTGGTATTTCATCAAAGTTATCATTGAAAAGAAAGCCCGAAACGATACAAACCGGCTCCCTGACGGCGCTCATACGACTTGAACCGGATGCTGCGCCCCATGGATTTTGTGCGTTCTCGCATTCTGTTCCGTCAAGCATTTTCAGCGTCTGTGGTCACTTTCTTCCATGAAGAGATAGGAAGTCTGATAGCCTCCGTAGTCTACGATCACCTTTTCAAACACGATGGCTGGATCTGACGGCTCAAGCGTCAGCGTGTGCCAATCGGCCTTTTTGACGGGAAGTGTCACGACATGTTCGATAACCCGACGGGCAACCGTGGGATAATAGATGCTGTAGATATTCTCCGGCTTCTCGTTCAGGCGGGCATTGAACCGCACGTTTTCGCCTATTTCATCGTCTAATTTCACGGTATACGTGAGGCTGCCTTTGTTCAGATAGTCCAAAGTAGACTTCACAACGACGTGTATCTTCACGCTGTCGGTGGTGCAATCAGGCATCGAGAAACGATAAGAAAGCCGTGCACCGGCAACGCTTTCCGTGTAAGGCGTGAGCGTAATTCCACTGCAAGTGCGCCCCATAAAGGGAATGATTGCCCATTTGGCCCGTGCTGCATCGGTGGCAGTATGATAGTGTTCGGCCTCCATCGAAACGACACCTTGCCGGCCGACAAAGCTGAAACCACCGGCCGAAGTGTCGCTGATGCGGTAGAGTTTCGGCTGCATGTCGTGGGCGAAATCATCGTTCCAACTCGTGTAACCGATATGTTTCTGCGTCATCATTCCGTTCCATTTGCCGCCCGAAATATCCCGATTGTAAGCCCGGCAAAGCATGGAATCACGCTTGAAAGCAGCCTCGCAACGATCGGCCCAAAGGTTTGCGTCGGGGTCGTTACGTGCATAAAGCCGATGATTCATGGCTTGTGCATAGTACATGTTATAGAGGTTTCCCATCGCTTGCAGCGGAAACAAAATCAATTGTTGATAGGCATCTCGCTGCTCGGGACGCAAAGTGATGAACTGACGCAGGGCTTCCATCTCCAATTGTTCGTACTGACCGACGACCGTTTTCCACTCACCCGTGGCCAGATTATAAGTGTCTTTATCGAGCATTTCGGCCGTGATGCGCCCGTTATATTTGTTCAACAGGTTCAGAATGCGGGCCGCTTCAGGGGCCTGACTGTCGCCGAATTGCTCTGCACAAAAGCGCAAAGTGTGGTCGGTAATGGCCGAAATGGCAAATTCATTTGGGTTCCATGCCATGTCCATGAATAGTGAAATGGGATACTCCATAGGCTTCAAGTCGCCCACATTCAATATCCAAATGCGGTCCAATCCGTACTGATAAGCGAGCTGAAGTTGCTCAAACATGTGCTGTGTCGGGGTCACATTGAGCCACTTGGTATTGCGGGGTGCACCCACATAATCAACGTGATAATAGAGTCCCCAGCCTCCTTTGTGCTTGCGTTCCCGTTCATTTGGCACCCTGCGCACGTTGCCCCAATTGTCGTCACACAGCATGATGGTGACGTCATCCGGCACGCGCATGCCCTTATCATAATACTCCAATACCTCTTTATATAAGGCCCACACCTGCGGTGTTTCACCGGCCGGACGCCCCGAAACCTCCCTGATGATGCGGCGTTGATTACTGACGATGCGTTCAAGAAGCCTTGTATCGGCCGCTGCACTCATCGCTTCGTCGCCGTCACCCCGCATGCCTATCGTCACGATATCCTCTTTTCCCTTGCGCCGGATGCCTTCGCGGAAAAACTGATCCAGCACGTTTTGATTCGTTTGGTAGTTCCATGCACCGTATTCTTTGCGTTTTCTAGCCCATTCCTGATGGTTGCGTGCCATCGGTTCATGGTGCGATGTACCGATGATAATGCCCATTTCATCGGCCGTTTTGCTGTTTTCCGGGTCGTCGGCATAGAATGCCCAACCCCACATGGCAGGCCAAAGCATGTTGCCTTTCAACCGCAGCAGGAGCTCAAACACGCGTGCATAGAAGCGATGATCGCCATAGTCGGTGCCGTAAGTATGCTTCACCCACGAGGTCAGACAGGGCGCTTCGTCATTTAAAAAGAGGCCGCGATAGCGCACGGCAGGCTCTCCGTCCGTATAAATCCCGGCCGAAATATATATTTTATCATGCCTTTCTATGGGCACATCTGCCCAATCATACCACGGAGAAACACCCATTTGTTGCGACAATTCATAGATACCATAGATCGTTCCACGACGGTCGCTACCGGCTATGATCAGTTGTTTTCCGATGCGTTGCAGTATAAATTTCTCCCGTTTTCCACGCAATAAAGCCCCATTCAGTCGCTTTTCTTTGATGAGTTTATCGATGGCTTTGGAGTGTCCGATGGAGCCGATGACGATGCGGGCAGCCGCTGCTTCGGTGAAAACAACCTGTGCTCCACACACCTTTTTCAGGTCTTCTGCGAGGTTATGTGCCGCCAAAGAAATGCCTTTTTGATTGGTTTCATCGACAAAAATGCCCACTTTCCCGCCTTCGTTCAACAGGAAGTCACCATTTGAAAAGCTGACAAAGCGGTCGGCAGCAGCAAGCGGAAGCGCTGAAAAAAGAAGGCACAGGCAGCCAAGACAAGCCAGAAGTCCGGCCCGATGCTCCCGAAAAAGAGGGAGAACTGGCCTGAAATATTGTTGTTTAAGTTGCTTCATATGTTTTTATTTAATAGCCATTGCTGTTCAAAACGCCTCATGCTGCAGATTTTTCTGCAAATATTTGCGATGAAATCGTTTTTTTCCCCTATTTAAATAGCTTGCCTGCAAATGCTTTCAAGCACCTTCTCCATGTCAACCATTCGTGGCCGGTACCCTTGGAAACATAGCTGTCGACCTTTATTCCGGCCGCCCCCAAGTCGTCAATCAGTTTGGCCGTACCCATGTTTTCATCTGTTCCGCAGCCCAAGAAAAGGCAGTGCAGCTTGCTGTTCACCTCATTCGGCCGTGAAAAAATGCCATTATAGGTCTTGTTGACGTCCAATCCGAAGATGGCGCCGCTGAAACTACCGGCATAAGCGAACTTGTCAAGGTTGGTGAAAACCACATCAAAGGTCTGATGTCCACCCCACGAAAGTCCTGCCATGGCTCGATGTTCGCGGTCGGATTGGGTGCGGAACGTGTTATCTATCATGGGAATGAGGTCGGAAAGCAGCACTTTATAGAACGATGCGCCGTAAGTACTGTGTTCCACATCCCTGCTTCCGCCGCGGAAAGGCGCTTTCAGGTCGCCACTTTCCATGACAACAATCATCGGAACGGCTTCTCCTTTTGCGATCATGTTGTCCATGATGTTTTGCATCAGCCCTTGACGACTCCAACCTGTCTCATCTTCACCCATTCCATGCTGCAGATAAAGAACAGGATAACGCTTTTTGCCTTTTTCATAGTCGGCCGGCGTGTAAACCATCGCCCTTCGCCACGCTTGAGTGGACGTAGCAAAATATTGCACCGACCGAACTTGCCCCTTGGCAACGCCTTGTTGCGGACGATAATAGTCGCCTTCACGGCCTTCGGGAACCTCTATTCCACTCGACTGGCAGCAACATCCGAAGAAAGTTTCACTTGCCGGATCGGTCACTTGCACGCCATCTACCCAGAAGAAATAGTAATGGAAGCCCACGACAAGCGGTTCGGTAACCCCTGTCCAGATGCCCTTTTCATCGCGTTGCAGGTCATATTTCTTGCCGCAGATGTCCACTTTCACGCTTTTTGCCGATGGGGCATTCAGCCAAAAATAGCCACGTCGCGCCGTATCCAGCTTCGGAAAGTCGTTTCCCGGCACGGCCGTAGCAGCCACAACGGCATCTTTCGGGATGTCGACAGCCTTATATATCGGATAACCCAAGAGCGAAAGCATCTTCGAAGCATAGCGTCTGCCCAGTTCCCGATAGCCTTCGGCATCGAAATGCAAGTCATCGGGGCCGCTGGTGCAGCCTTCGGAAGAGATGACATGGGCCGTATGAATGGTCTGGGGCAGCGCATCAATGATGGGATTCATGGCAATACACTTGCCCCGACCATCGGCTCTGACCACTTCTCCGGCCAACAATGGCACGTCTTCCGCCTTGAGTTGCAGGTCGGCAATGAGCTGATGATAGACGAAAGCCACCTTTCCGGGCCACGTTTTATCGCCTGTGTTCGACTCTCCCTGATGCAAAAGAATCCCTTTAATGACGCCAACTTGCTGTGCTTTACGTGCAAGTTCGACCAATCTGTCGTATGGATTGTCGCCATAAGCCTTGAGCATGCCCTTCATCCATTGCGGTGCACGGGTTCGAACATAGTTGGCAACGGAGTCGCGCATGAATGTTTCGATATGACATCCGCCGATTGCTACGTTGATAACGCCTATTCGGATATTTTTTGGCAGATGTTCCACCATCGTCCGGCCGAAATAGTCTATCGGAGTCAGTCCCGTGTTTTCCCGACAAAGCGGTGGAACGGCCGTATACCACTGACCCATTTTCCTACCCAACCGATTGTTGTCCACTGCCGCCATCATTTGAAAGCGACTGTCGATGCCCACAAGGTCTTGCGGCTCGATTTTTGCCGCGCCTTCCATGTTGGATTGTCCGAAACAAAGGAAGATGTAGAAGTCGGGATCGGCTGCCGCACGTGCGGTCAAAGCCGTGATTGACAACAAAACGCAAACCAACATGCGCCGTAAAGAGAATGCTTTTCTTTTCATATTAGGATTATTAAACCTTCATTTTGCAAAAATAGATTTTATTTTCCAATCTGTCAAGCCCTGATGTAGCACATTCTTTTTTGTTTGTAACATCATCGGGGGGAAAGAGAATGAACGAAAGTTGCGTGCAGGATGCGCCCGATGATGCAAGAAGAAAGCGAGCCTTCTGCCACAAAACAAACCATACGACCGATTTGGATTTGTCAGAAAGAAAACTTATCTTTGTTACATCACTAAACCGTGATGCTTATGAAACGACACAAAACTGCCATTTTCGCCCTTTTCATCGGTCTTTTTTCCATTCTATTGTGGGTGGCTTGTAAGGCTGACACGCAAGAAACCCAGCAAAAGAGCTTGTTGGACAGCTTGGAACGCATGGACACCACGCACATGAAGCCTGCTTTTCTGAAACTCATTCATCAAGCTGTAGGTTTCTTTCCCAAGCAAAAGGCATTCATATTGAGTTGTTCTTACTTGTATGAAGACCGGGGAACGCTGACAAACGGCGTGAGCATTAACAACGATGTGTTCTATTTTCACCCCGCTTATCGCGAGGCTTTCGAGGGTGGAGAATGGTCGATTGATAACATATATCCTAATCATTACTTCCTGATTGATGGCAAAATCGTCTTCGTTTGCTTGCGTATGGACGCTTGCAATCAACAAGAATACTACAAGAAAGTCTATCAACAGCTTGTTCCCAACACTGGTGTTCTCGAAGAGAAAAACGTGGTTCGCATCATGGTTGAGCACAAACAAGACCAAACCCGCTTTGCTTTTGACCTCTTCAAGCCCAATATCAAGCCGTTACGTGAGCTTATTCGCCCCGTAAAATTCGTTGCGCCGGAGCCATAGACAGCCAAGGAACACGTGAAACCCATTGTTTCAGTTGACAATTGATGCGTAAACGGGTGGACAAATTAATTATTTATGCGCATGTAGGGACGCACGGCTCGTGCGTCCGCTCAAGCGGAGTGAGTCGACAAATGGACGAATAAACGGGTTAACAAGTGGACAGTAATCGGGCTGTAAACAGGCCGTGTTGAACGGACGCACGAACCGTGCCTCCCTACATGCGCATAAACAGATTGTGATGCCAGCTTCGTTGATAATCAATGACTTA
This sequence comes from Prevotella sp. HMSC077E09, assembly GCF_001814685.1. Lineage (NCBI taxonomy): Bacteria > Pseudomonadati > Bacteroidota > Bacteroidia > Bacteroidales > Prevotellaceae > Prevotella > Prevotella sp. HMSC077E09. Next base: position 26,216 of record NZ_KV817528.1, read on the forward strand.
CGCCAGTTCGGGATAAGGATTTGCTTAGAAA
>NZ_KV817529.1:0-44868 GCF_001814685.1 Prevotella sp. HMSC077E09
TCGCATTTGGTAGTTGAAACTACCAAGTGTTAAATTTGAGATAATAACTTTACAAAAGGGCAGACTTGTTTTAAGGCGTATCCTATGCCTTATAAATGCTAAAGAAAAAGTAAAATCTGTGTAGATGTCTATCTATCTTTCCAGAATGCAGGAGTAAATATAACCAGAATAGTGAAGATTTCAATTCTTCCAATGAGCATTAATGCCGAACAGACCCACTTGATTCCAGCCGGAAGCATCGACCAACTCATGGTGGGGCCAATCTCAAGGCCCAATGAAGGGCCGACATTACCAAGGGTACTCAATGTGATGGTGATGGCATTCGTGTTGTCAACCCCTGCTGCAATGAAGATAAACGATGCGAAGAGGCACAGCAACAGATAGACTGCTAAGAAAGAAAGCAGCGTGACACGCTTTTGCGAAGGAATGTTGCTGCCGTCTACATGAATAGGAAGTATGGCGTTGGGATGCAGAATCTGTTTGAATTCATTACGGATAATCTTCAGCATCATGACGCTGCGGATGCTCTTGAAACCACCACTTGTGCTGCCGGAACAGGCCCCGAGGAACATGCAAGTGGCCAGAACAACCCAGGTGACATGGGGCCATTGGGCGGCATCATCATTGAAGAGACCTGTCGTCGTGATGAAAGAAACAACCTGGAAGATGCCACAACGAAACGCTTTCTCAAGGTCATAGCCATTGTGAAGCATGAGTTGAGCCATGATGAAAAGCGAGAATGCGATGACGACAAAGGTGTAGAAGCGGAACTCTTCGCTCTTGAACATCATTTTTAAAGAGCGATGTGTGGCCGACATATATAATAAGGTGAAGTTCGTTCCCGAAATGAAACAGAAGAAAGTAGCAATATATTCTACTGCCGGAGAGCGGAAAAACTCTGCGCTGTCGGTATGGGTTGAGAAACCACCGGTGGCAGTTGTCCCCATGGCATAGTTGATGCTGTCAAACCATCCCATGCCACAAATCATGTAACTGAGTATGCAACTGATGGTCAGTACAAGATAGACAACCCATATCCACTTTGCATTTGTGCTGAGTCGAGGATGTAATCGCGTGGTAACAGGCCCTGTTGCTTCGGCTGCAAACACTTTGACGGAACCACCGACAAAGGAAGGAAGAATGGCCGTGGTAAAGAAAACAATGCCCAATCCGCCTATCCATTGCGTCATACTACGCCAGAAAAGCAGGCCATGTGGCAGCTTGTCAACGTCGTCAATGATAGTGGCGCCAGTGGTTGTAAAGCCCGACATGGTTTCAAAATAAGCGTCGGTGAAGTTTGGGATGTAACCACTGATCATGAAAGGAAATGTACCAAAGAGACTGAAGATTATCCATGAGAGCGTCACGACAAGGTAGGCATCGCGTCGACTCATGTAGTTGTTGGCATGACGGCCAAAGAAATGCAGTACAATTCCCGTGAACGTAGTCAGGATGATGGTGATGATAAAGGCAAGAACATCGTCTTCCTGGTAGCCGACAGCCATGCACAGGCAGGCCAATAGCAGTATGGCTTCGATGAAAAGTAACGAGCCGATGATCTTGAATATGATGCTACGATTGATCATTTATTAAAGAGATTCTCTATTTTCTTCATGTTGATACTGTGACAGAACACCATTACAGAGTCGCCCGCATTAATGCGCGTGTTACCCGAAACAAGGTATCCTTCACCGTTTCTGACTAATCCACCGATGGTCATGCCATAGGGTAACCGCATGTCTTTGACTGCTTTCTGTGTGATTTTCGACCCTTCTTGAGGGATGAACTCGGCCACATCAGCATTTGCATTCATGAGGAAGCGCACGTTGTGGACATTGGCATCGAGCATCATCTGATAGATGTGGCCGGCTGCAATGGCTTTCTTGTTGATGATAGTGCCGATATCTAAGCTCTCCGCCATATTCACATAATCCTCGTTTTCGACCATGGCAACGGTCTTCCTGACGCCCATTCGTTTGGCAGTAAGGCAGGCAAGAATGTTTGTTTCGGCATTCCCTGTGAGTGCAACAAAGGCTTGTGTGCTTCTGATGCCTTCTTCCTGAAGCAGCGAAACATCGCGCCCGTCGCCGTGAATAATCAGTGCACGGTCGTCATCAAGCAGTTCGTTGAGTCGGTCGCAGCGTTGTTCGTTGGCTTCAATGATTTTCACATTCATGTATTCCGGCATCGTTTTGACAGCTCTTACGGCTGTACGGCCGCCTCCCATGACCATTACATTCTTCACGTCTACATAGTGTTCCTTACCCACAATCTTGCGAATGAAAGGTATATACTGGCGAGTTGTCATGAAATAAGCCATGTCATAGAGTTTCAGTTCATCGTTACCACCCGGTATAATGGTGTCACCGTCGCGCTTGATAGCCACGACATGATAGGGATCATCGGGGCCACTGATGTCCTTGAGCGGTTTGTTGAGTATCTCACAAGTCTCTCGAAGCTTGATGCCCAGCATCACTAAGGCTCCGTCGTGGACATCCCAACGCTGGCGAACCCAGCTCATTTTCAATCCGTTGTTAATGTCTTTAGCTGCTAAAAGCTCGGGATAGATAATGGAACTGATGCCTAATCTTTCAAAAAAGTCATTCAAATCAGGAGCTACATATTCGTAGTTGTCTACCTTTGCCACAGTCTTCTTGGCACCTAAGGCCTTGGCAATCATGCAGCTTGTCATATTCTTGTTTTCGTCCGGGGTGACGGCAATGAAGAGGTCTGCTGACTCTGCACCGGCCTCTTTCAGCGTTGTTATGCTGGCACATGAGGCGTTCATTGTCATCAAATCGAAGTCAGAACCTAATTTCTCAAGCTTCTCCAGACTCTCATCCATGAGGATAATGTCTTGATTGTTGCGTGAGAGAAGCTTGGCAAGATAGGTTCCAATGGCATATGCGCCGGCAATAATGATTTTCATTTCTTGGTCTCCTTGATAGCAGCGATGATGCTGTTTTGGTCTATATGACAGATGTGTTGCAGTTCAGCAACGGTTCCATGTTCGATAAACTCGTTGGGAATGCCCATGCGTTTCATTATGGGTGAATAGCCATGGTCACTCATCCATTCGAGTATGGCAGAACCCATTCCTCCGTTGCGGATGCCGTCTTCCACAGTAATAATATGTCTGAAGCGTTGTCCAACTTCATGGAGTAGGGGTTCATCGAGTGGTTTTAAGAAACGCAGATCATAGTGAGCGACGTTCTCTCCTGAAGCCTCAATAGCACTTTTTACATTGTTTCCGATTGGGCCAATGCTGATAATTGCTGTGCCTTCACCGTCACGCAACTTGCGTCCTGTGCCCACTTTGACTGCTTCCAAAGGGCATTTCCAATCCTTGAGAACGCCTCTTCCGCGTGGATAGCGAATGACAAAGGCGCCTTGGTTGGGTTGTTGTGCAGTGTACATCAGGCGCCGTAGTTCGTGTTCATCCATTGGGCTGGCAATTGTCAGATTAGGAATGGGGCGTAAGGCAGCCATATCAAAGGCGCCATGATGCGTAGGTCCATCTTCTCCAACGAGTCCTGCGCGGTCGAGACAAAGCACGACAGGCAGGTTCAGTAATGCGACATCGTGAATGATATTGTCGTAGGCTCGCTGACTGAAAGCACTGTAAATATTGCAGAAAGGAAGCAGTCCTTCTTTCGCCATTCCACCCGAAAAGGTCACTGCATGGCCTTCGGCTATGCCCACATCAAACATGCGGTTGGGCATTGCTTTCTGCAGAATGTTCATCGAACAACCTGTCGGCATGGCCGGCGTTACACCTATAATGCGGTCGTTTTTCTCGGCTAATTCAAGTAGTGTGTGACCGAAAACGTCTTGAAATTTGGGGGGCATATCACTGCAATCCTGCAGGATGCGCTCTCCTGTTTCCGGGTCGAACTTGCCTGGGGCATGCCAAATCGTGGCACTTTTTTCGGCCGGTTTGTATCCTTTTCCTTTCGTTGTATGCAGGTGAAGCAGCTTTGGACCTTTCATATCTCTAAGCTGTTGCAGTACACGTACTATCTCCTTAACATCGTGTCCGTCAAAAGGGCCGAAGTAACGGATGTTCATTCCCTCGAAGATATTCTGCTGATGACTCAGTGCACTCTTTAAGGCGTTGTTCAAACGGAGTATACCTTTCTTGCGCTCCTCATTCAGATAACCCTTTCGGTGGAGCCATTTGCTGGCCTTGAAGCGTAGTTTATTGTAGGTCTCATTCGTGTCGAGATTTAACAGATACTTCTCCATTCCACCCACAGCGCGGTCGATTGACATATCATTGTCATTGAGAATGATGAGCAGGTCATTGGGCATACTCGATACATTATTAAGTCCCTCGAAAGCCAACCCGCCACTCATGGCACCGTCTCCGATAACGGCAACCACATGACGTCCGCTGCCATTGGCTGCCACAGACATACCCAAGGCCGCAGAAATAGAGTTGCTTGCATGACCGCAGGCAAACGTGTCGTATTCGCTTTCCTTAGGAGTCGGGAACGGACAGATACCATTCAGCTTTCTGTTCGTATAGAACAAGTCGCGTCTTCCCGTAAGAATCTTATGTCCATAAGCCTGATGTCCAACGTCCCACACAATGCGATCATCGGGTGTGTTATAGATATAGTGCAAGGCAACTGTAATCTCAACAACACCTAAAGAAGATGCAAAGTGCCCGGGATTTACCGAAACTTCATGGATGATATCCTCGCGCAACTCCTTGCAAACCTCGGGTAATTGCTCGATGCTCAACTTTCGAAGGTCTGCAGGATATTTGATTTGACTTAATAATCCAAATTTATTTGCATTCATCAATACAATGAGTATGATTAACTTTGCAAAGTTACGTTAAAATCATGTATAAAGCAAAGAAAAGCAATATTTTCTTTTTCAGAGGCTCATGTAAAGCAAAGTGCATGGCTGTTGCTTAGTAGTCTTTATTTAATTCTACTGACAACATGTCATAAAGTTGCCTCTTCTGCCTTATGAAAGGTTAGGAGAGGCGATCAAATCTTTAAAGTTTTCAATGGTCGTCAGTCGTTCGTGATCGAATGTTTCAGCAAGTTCCATCTTCCAAGCCACGCTGAACGGTACATGCACGGCATATGCACCAATGGCGAGTGCCGGGGCAATATCCGATTTGAAAGAGTTGCCAATCATCAGCAATTCGGACGGACGGATTTCGTTGTTGACGCAGAGATGTCGGTATTCTTCTTCCGTTTTATCCGCCACAACGACTACATCATCAAAGTAATTGGCAAGCCCCGACCGTTTGAGTTTGTTCTCTTGATCCTGCAATTCACCTTTCGTGAACACCACAAGGCGATAGTCTTCACCACCTTTTCGCTCGTTGAGGGCAATCAATGTGTCCTCAACGCCGGGCAAAGGTGTGGTTGGAAAGGAGAGCAAAGCCTTGCCTAATTGCAGAATTTCAGCCACCACTTTGCCGCTTAAACTGCCTCCGGAGACTTTGATTGCAGTTTCAAGAAGTGACAAAGTGAAAGCTTTCGTGCCGAAACCTAATGAAGGCATATTGAGTTTCTCGGTTTCAAAAAGCGCATCTGAAATGTGTTTGGCATCGTTGTAATCGGCCAACAGCTGGCAATAGGCCGCTTCTGCGTTGTCAAAATGCGACTGGCAGTCCCACAATGTGTCGTCGGCATCGATGGCGATAACCTTGAATGGTTTGAGATTCATAGGCATCAGTCAACAAGACGGGCATCTAATAAACGGGTTATTTCTTCCTTGTCAAGATGCTGACCAATGAAAACAAGCTTCTGCATACGGTCGCCATAGGTCTCGTTCCAGTCGCGTCGGAGTCCTTCTTCGCGTGCCATGAGCTCTTTAAGTTCCTTTTCCGGCATGGTTGCATACCATTGACCGGCATTGCGAAGTCCCATCTGTCTGCCTGCCTGTTCAAACACATAGCAGGTCTGAGGCTCGTCTTTGAACCAGCATATGCCTTTGCACCGAATGACTGTCTTTGGCCATTGTGTGGCAATAAACTCATCAAATCCTACCAGGTCAAAAGGCTTGCGGCGATAGTAAACAAATGTACCTATGCCGTATTCTTCAACTTCTCCGCCCTCATGATCATGGTGATGATGGTGGTGATGTCCCTCTTTGTGCTCATGTTCGTGGTCATGATGCTCTTCATGGTCATGGTCGTGATGATTGTGTTCGTGCTCTTCTTCCTCCTCATCCATGTGCTCATCGCCATGATGATGCTCGATTTCATCAATCCAGGCTGCTGATGTTGCCACTTCGTTGAAGTCGAACTTGCGGGTGTTGATAATCTTTTCAAGTGCGACATCACCATAATTACATTCTATAATCTCTGCCTTGGGCTGCAGCGCACGAATGATTTTCTTCGTGCGTTCCAATTCCTGTGGTTCCACTTCCGAAGCCTTGTTCAACAGGATAATATTACAGAATTCAATCTGTTGAATCACTAAGTTCTCAATATCTTCCTCACCGATGTTCTGCTTGATGAGGTCTGCACCGTTGCCGAACTCATCTTTCATGCGCAGCGCATCAACCACTGTGACGATGCTGTCAAGGCGAACGATGCCGTTTTTGATAAACTGTGGCCCCATGGTTGGTATCGAACAGATGGTCTGTGCGATAGGAGCCGGCTCGCAGATACCGCTGGCTTCGATGACAATATAGTCGAACTTCTTCATGTTGACGATGTCGTTCAACTGCTTCACGAGGTCCATTTTCAACGTACAACAGATGCAACCGTTCTGCAATGCCACAAGACTATCGTCTTTCTGGTCAACGATTCCGCCCTTTTGAATGAGGTCTGCATCGATGTTTACTTCACCGATATCATTCACGATAACAGCGAATTTAATGCCTCGTTCGTTACTTAATATCTTGTTGACAAGGGTCGTTTTGCCGCTTCCTAAATAGCCCGTAAGCAACAATACGGGTATTTCTTTGTTCTTCATCTCTGTTTCCTTTCTTTAATATATATTAATGTAGAAATCGCATGCAAAGGTATAAAAAATAGTTGATAATGTGTAATTTTGCATCACTATGAATAAAAAAACAATCACTTTCGCCCTTTGTCTGGCTTCAGCAACCACGCTGACAGCACAGAACCAACCCGGAGGCATCTCCTCTGTCATGTTGCAGAAGATTGAAACCTCACAGAAGTCATCCCCTGCCGAACGTGCTTTGGCGAATGCCTTTGCTTCGAACAACATCGATGATTTGGCCCGTAACCATGCTCATCAAGGTGCACTGAACACCTATTTCAGTGATGAAACGCTCAAGCAGAGCATTCAGAACCAGGAGAGTTCGGGCCGTTGCTGGATGTTTTCCGGCTTGAATGTGTTGCGTGGTAATTTTGCCAAGGCCCACAACGACACGCTTGCTGTAGAGTTTTCTCATGCTTATCTCTTCTTCTACGACCAGTTGGAGAAGGCCAATCTCATGCTCCAGGCTGTTATTGACAATGCTAAATTGCCGATGGAAGATGCCCGCGTGCAGTTCTTCTTCAAGAACCCTATCAATGATGGCGGTACATTCTGCGGTGTGGCTGACCTTGCCGAGAAGTATGGTCTGGTGCCCAAGAGCGTGCAACCTGAAACTTATTCAAGCGACAACACAAAGATAATGGCAAAGCTTGTGTCGCATAAACTGCGCGAGTTTGGCCTTGAACTGCGCAAGTTGGTGGCTGAAAGAAAGAGCAAAACTGCTGTCAACGACCGCAAGACTGAGATGCTTTCAACCATTTATCACTTACTGACGCTCACGCTTGGAGAACCGGTAAAGACGTTCACCTATGTCTTTACAGATAAGAACGGCAAGGCGATAGGCGAGTCAAAGCAGTACACACCGCGTTCTTTCTATGACGTTACAGTGGGCCATCCGCTGAATGGTACATTCCTTATGGTAATGAACGACCCGCGACATCCCTATTATAAGACCTATGAAGTGCAGTATGATCGCCACACATACGATGGACATAACTGGACTTATCTCAATCTCCCGATGGACGAAATCGCTCAGTTGGCCATCGCATCCATTAAAGACGGTCACAAAATGTACAGCAGTTACGACGTTGGAAAGCAGCTTGATCGCAAGCGAGGTTACCTTGATCTTGATAACTACGACTATGCTTCGCTCACCGGAACAACTTATAATATGGACAAAGCCGACCGCATCCGTACTTTCGACAGTGGCTCAACGCATGCCATGACGCTTACAGCTGTCGACTTAGACAGGCAAGGTAAGCCCGTGAAATGGAAGGTAGAGAACAGTTGGGGCCCCTCTTATGGGCATCAAGGTTACCTCATCATGACCAATCGTTGGTTCAATGAGTTCATGTTCCGCCTTGTCGTTGACACGAAATATGCTTCAGAAAAGGTGCTCAAAGCAGCACAGCAGAAGCCCATTATGCTGTTGCAAGACGACCCATTATTCCAAGATGACAAGTAGAAATGCCTTTCCTGCCTCTTTGCTTCAGCCTGAATTTTGAGCTGAAGCAAAGGGACAGGGAATGTTTTCCACATTCATATTCTTCCTTTTCCCTTGTTTTTTGCGGTATTCTTTTAGGGAAAACAAAACTTCATTTTGTTGATTTTTATTGCTTAAAAACATGCCTTGATTTTCTCACCAAATAGAAATTCCGAAGCCATGAATTTCGCTTGAAAGTGGGGTTTGCCCCGATTTAAATCTGTCTTTCATTCACTTTTGCCTGCAATATGCGTCACTTTACCGCGCCAAATGCGTCAAACGGTCTCGCTTTCTGCCTCATTTCAGGCTGTAATCTGCATCAAATTACAAGCTGATTTGACGTGATTTTAACTGTTGTTTTTCCTTGTTTTACTCAATAACTTGCTGCAAATCTCGTAATATTTTGATAGTCAACAGGTTGCTGGATAGGCGATTTTCGGGCGTATTTACAAAAATAAAAAGTCTCGTTCTGAATATTGAAATCTCACAAGGTGTTTTGTAAAATAAAATCAAAGCCGTTTATCCTTGTATCTTCTTTTTTGCCATTGAGAATTCTGTTGCCTGAGATTTCCCCGCTTCTGATGTGTTGTAGAAGGCTGTTCTGTATATTCCCATTATTGAAAATACGAAAACATAGAGGCAAACGGTTTGCAAGAAAGAGAGATGTCCGCTGTCAATGGAGGCATAGGGGAGGCGTGAAATGGCAGTAACGGAAGTGTTCATCCAGCCTGTTATGGTGGTCATGGCATTGAAAATCAGGTTTTGCAAGGCCACGAAAGGTGTGGAGAGAACTGTCAGAAAGGCAAGATAGAGTATGGCGGTTGCTGCCGGAACAACGATGAAATTGGTCAGGAGGAAGTATGTGGAGAAACGACCGAAGTAGTGAAGCAGCAGGGGAAACGTGAGCAACTGGGCTGAAACCGACACGCAAATCATGCCCCATGCCCATCGGAGCAGGCGAGTTATGGGGTTGAACAACTGAAAAAGCGGTTTATAAGCAATGAGAATACCGGCTACGGCCATAAAAGATAGTTGGAAACCAACGTCCCATAGCGTCATGGGTTGGGCTATGAGAATGATTAATGCGGCTAAGGCGAGCGTGTTGAGACTGATGTTTTCGCGGCCAAGCAGACTGACAAACGCGTAGATGGTGAGCATCACGGCACTGCGAACTACCGAGGGTGGCAGTCCAACTAAGAAGGCAAAGGCCCAAATAGTGAGGATAGATAGTGTCATTGCAAATACATTTCGGCCGAAAACGAGCAGGAAAATGCCAAAGATAATGCCGATATGCAGTCCCGAAAGTGCCAGGATATGACTGCCTCCTGATAGTGCATAGGCTTCTCGTGTGGCTTTACTGACAGCTTTGCGGTGGCCTAAGACCATGGCTTGGAGAATGGCATAGTCTTGATTGTCGGCATGGGATGACGATGCGAAATGTCGTATGATGCGGTCGCGAAGATGGCGGACTTGGAGTGTAGCTCGTTGCCAGCGACCCAATGTCATGGGCACTTCTGCTGTCTGAAACTGCCAGTAAGGAATGAATGTTTCGGCCTGATAGCCATGCCGTCTGAGCCAAAGTGCATAATCAAAATGGGCATTGGGCCAACGGTTTTGTGGTTTTTCAAGGACTGATGAAGCAATGATGCCATTGCCTGTTTGCAGTTGCATCGGTCTGTTGGGGTCATTCAGAACCGTTGCCTTCACGGTAATGGCATTGCGGAGCGACTGCCCGTTGAGCTTTGTCAGCAACAAGTCACATCGCCAAGTCTTGCCATGCTGGGTCGGAGTGTTGCTGATAATGGCCTCATAGTGGCTTTCTCCGTGAGGCAACTTGCAGTCGGCATGCTGCTCACTGCGGTTTACTAACGTTGCACCTACCGTCAGCGTGATGACGAAAATGCAGCCGTTACGCCATGCTGCTCGCTTGAAAAGCAGTGCCAAGGCAATGCCCACGCAGGCACAGATGAGCCAGAAGCCGGTGCCAAGTGTGGGGTAACAGGCATCGCCGACAGCTATTCCGCCTATCAGAACAAGGGCAATACGCAGCAGAGGATAGCGTTGTAGTGGGCCATTTATCCGCATTCCTACTTATAACCGGGGTTCTGTTGAAGATTACCATTCATCTTCAGAATGTTTCTCGGGATAGGGAAGATATTGGTAAATCGGCTTTCTTCGCCTTCAATGGGCTGTCGAAGATCGTAGGCTTTGTGGTAAAGACCGAAACGAATAAGGTCATTACGGCGCCAGCCTTCCCACATCAGTTCGAGCAATCGCTCTTCAAGAATATTGGAAAGTGTGGCAGAACGCGATGTCATTCCTGCCCGTTGGCGCACGAGGTTAAGCTCCTTGTCTCCGTTTTTGCCGTTTCTGACGAGGGCTTCTGCCTTCATCAGCACCACATCGGCATAGCGGAAGAGCACGATGTCATTGTCTTGCAGTCGGCCATCATCATAGGCTGTGCGGTCAATCTCATATTTTGCCATGCGTGCTCCGGCCGTTTTCTCATACTTGTTTCCAGTGAGATTCATGGCAACCTTAGTGGGGTAATAGATTAATGGCTCGCCATTTTCCAGATAAACCACCTTCCCATCCACGCTAACGGTATCGCTGAAGAAGTTTATTTTGTAGCGTTTGTCTTCCTGTGATGTGCCATATCCGTAGGCTTTTACTGTTGAAAGCGTGGCACAGCTGCCGTTTTCTGCGTCCATTCTATATGCTCCTCCATGGCTGTAATGACGGCTTCGGAAGAGATAAAAGAACTTGTTGCTGTAGAGAGTCTTGTCCATTGGGATGGTGAAAACATTCTCGTTGGAGTTTTCATTGTGTACACTGAAGTTGCTTGCATAGTCACTTTCGAGTGTATATCCGGCTTCGGTTATCTTGTCACAACAGGCAATACATGCCTCCAACGCTTTGAGTTTCTGTCCGTTAATATCGAAAGTCAGCGTGTCACCATGAAGATAAACTTCATGATTGAGCAGGATTTTAGCCACCAGAAAGTAAGCCACGGGTCGTGTGAAACGGCCATAATAGTTGCCTTCGTGATTGCTGTGTGCATTGGGCAGATAGGGAATTGCGGCTAAAAGTTCGTTGATAAGCGTGGTGGTTACTTTCTTTCTGGTTGACTGTTTTACATCTTCCAAGGTCACACCTTCCTGCATGACAAGGGGCACATTGCCCCACATGTCCATGATATAGAAATAGAACAAGGCACGCAGTCCACGTGCTTCTGCAGTGTATTCCTTATATTGTTTGTCGGTAAGAAGTTGCTTGTGCTGGTCTATTTCGTAAAGTGCGTGGTTGCAAAGTGACACGCTGCCATAGAGATAGTTCCATGTGTTGAGGAGCGGAAGATCGGTAGATGTCCACTCATGATGATAGAGATTCTGCCAGAACCCGCCGTCATACCAGTCGCCACCACGTATGGGAAGCATTGCTTCGTCAGTGGAAAAGGTGTTGTAGTCGTATATACCTCGGTTGGTTCCTTGTAGTCCTTGACTGTCAGAATAACCTCCAATCTGGTGGTAAAGGTTGCCAATGGTGTTGATATATAGGTTGCTGGCCGATGTATAAAGCTTATCTTCTTCAAGCTTGTCTTTTGGAGTTTCATCAAGACAGGCATTGAAAAGCAACGCCATGACTGCTGCCATGAAGATATGAGTGATGGTGAAGAGTCGTTTTCCCATATGAAAAAGAGTTAGAATTGAATGCTCATGCCGATAGAATAAGCGCGATAAGGAGGATAGGTTCGCTTGTCGTCAATACCCAAAGTGCCGTTGACGATGTAGCTGTTTATCATGGGTGTCTGTCCGCTGTAGCCTGTAATGGTGGCTATATTATTGACAGAACACGACAGACGGAGGGCACTGATATAACGTGACTTGACAGGAATGTTCCAGCCAATCGTAAGATAATCGAAGTTAATATAGTCTCCGCGCTCCAACCAGTAGTCTGTAGCAATCTGGTCTTTGATGTTCATCTGTGGTGCCTTAGCCATTACATTGTAGTCTGGAAAACTTGACATGTTCATGTAAGTGAGGCTGGTTCCATTGTAGATTTTATGCCCAAAGGCACCGTTTATCTGTAGAGATACATCGAAATCTCTGTAGCGAAAGCTGATGTTTGAACCCAAAGTCCATTTTGGAGTGGCTTGTCCGGCGATATAACGGTCGCCTCCATCTTCGAGGTTTACACTCCCGTTATGGTCTAAGTCAGCGATAGTATAGCTGTAGCTTCCATTGTCGTTGAGGTGCAGTCCGGTGCAATGAGGCAGATAGAACACGCCGAGTGGTTGGCCCACAATCTGATAAACGATGTTGTTGTTACCGCCATGAAAGCCTGCACCATTAAGCTGTCCGATGCTTATGATATCGGCAGCAGTGAGATTACTCCCTTTGTAATTGCCTGAAAGTGAAATCAGTTTGTTCTTCTGGAAGGCCACATTCATGTTGATGTTCAACTCCATATCTTTCTTTGTTATCGGTATAATTCCGAGTCCAAACTCAAGACCACTGTTGCTCATCTTACCTAAGTTGGCTAAGAACTTATTGAAAGTAAAGGGTGGAACAGGCACGTCATACTGGTACAACATGTCGGTAGTGAGACTGTAATAGTATTCTGCAGTGAGCACAATCCTGCTGTTGAGAAGCGCTATGTCGGTGCCAATGTTGAAGGTACTGCGCGTTTCCCATTTCAAATCGGGGTTCGTATTGCGGAATTGTCCGAATGTAGTTGTAGGCGAACCTTGTACACTAATGACGCCCGTGGGACGTAATAGTGCCATTGAGTTGTAGGAGTCGATGCCGCCTTGATTACCACTTTGCCCATAGCCTGTACGCAGTTTCCATAGGTTGATGACTTTATTGAGGGGCTTGAAGAACGGTTCCTGGCTGATAACCCACGTGCCGGAAACAGATGGAAAGAACCCCCATTTGTTGTTTTTCCCAAAGAGACTGCTGCCATCGGCACGCAGATTCATATCAAGGGTGTAGCGTTTGAGCAGCGTATAACTGACACTTCCCATCACAGAAGCTAAGGAGGGATCGCTGTATTCAGAGCCAGTTCCACCATAAGGGCGCGTGGAACCGGCAGCCAGATTGTTATAGCCTATGTCGTTGGTAGTAAAGCCTTTCACTGTCGTCCAGAAGCCGGTACGCTGGCTTTTCTGATATTCTGTCATGGCTGTTGCATTGACTTCGTGCATATCCCATTGATGATGATAGTCCAATGTGACGTTGCCTAACCATTCTTCGCTTTTGTGTTCACCACGAAAAGCCTGTCCCTGTGCCCACACCCACGTAGGATAATACGAGGCATTTTCAAGCGATGTATAGCTGTAGCTGCCGAAAAACCGCAGATTGAGTGAAGGATTAAGCGCGAAATCAAGCCCCAGATGCGTGTTGAAGTTCAGGCTTTGTTCATGCTCTTTCTTATTCAGTTCGGCCAAAGGTGAGGCTATCTGACTGGCTGCCCCATTGCGATCCCAGCCACCATTTGCATTCTTTCCTTCCGGGAAAGTAGGGTTTTGAGTGGCTGCTCCATAGAAAAGTTTCTGCTCATCTGCAATGAATTTGTTCTTCTGTGATGAGCCGAAGACTCCGAAATCAATCTGTAACAGGTCATCGAAAGCCTTTTGTGTGAGGTCGAACTTAGCCACGAAGTTGCGGCTTTCGGTGATTTTTACGACCATATCATGCTGCATTAAGCCGACTGAAGCACGGTAGTTGCTGTTGGGAGAACCGCCACTGAAGGCCACATGATGGTTCTGAACGAAGCCTGTTCTCGTAATAGCATCCTGGAAATCAGAGTTATATCCTCCGTCAACATACTTGAGGCCGAGCCGCTTGGCAGTGTTGATGTAGTCGCGTGCAGACAGCATTTGGAGTTTGTTGTATTTTCGTTCGAAGCCTATATTGCCGTCATAGCTGATGTGAAACAGGCTTCCATTGCCCTTTTTAGTTGTCACCTGAATGACTCCCGAAGCGCCTCTTGAACCATATTTAGCCGTTTCCGTGGCGTTCTTCAGTATGGCAAAGCGCTCTATGTCGGCAGGATATACGGTGGAAAGTGTTGCCAAGTCACTGTAGACTCCGTCGATAATAACGAGTGGGTCGTTGCCTCCTGTGAGTGAAGTTGTACCGCGAACGCGTACACTATTAAGTTGAGCCATGCGGTTTTCACCCGAAGAAATGTTCACACCTGCCGCTTGTCCGCTCAACGCATTAAGCGAGTTGGTGACCAATCCTTTGTTCATTTGCCGCTCTGTGATAATGTCAATAGGCCCTTGAGACACGTTGGGTGTGAGCTGTTTGATAGCTATGGAGTCGATACCCTTAGTGATTTTCTGTGCCATTGCAGCAGGCATTGCAAGGAATTGAAATGCGATTAGAATGTTTAGGTGTTTCATGTTAGGGCTATATATTCGTCATGTTTATATTGCAAATATAATAAAAAAAGGAGAAGTTCGACACTTCTCCTTCTATATTTCTTTAAAAAAATGTGGCTGAAATCAATTGTTCTTCTTGTAATACTCTAAGCCCAACTGTACGTTCTTCTTTAATGCTTTCGATGAATATGTAGCTCCGCTGACCCCATCGACATCCATCTTGGCTGCCTTCGAAACGCTTTTTCCGTTGTATTCTGTCAGCAAAGTTTTCGCTTTGTCAAAGAACTTAGGCGTTTCATGATTAGGAAGTGCCTCGATTTTCACGACTTTATCCTGTTTGATATATATCTTCACAGGGGTTGTTCCCTTGAAACCTTTGATGCCTTTTCCCAATAGATTGGTGTTGATAATCGTCGTATCATTTTCCTTAGTCATGATGTTATCGGCAGGCATTGCACTCATCATGATTACAACCATCGCACATGCTGTGAGGGTTGTGAGTAGTCCATTCATTCTCTTTTTCATCGTTTTGCTTCTTAAATTATCCGTTAAAACGTGGGCAAAGATAGCGAAATAAAATGAATAGTGCGGGCTATGGCGGGTAAAAATTAGGTTTTTTAACCTTGCAGAAGAGCGGAAGCAAATAATGTGTTAATTCTGTTCATGATTGTTTACAAATGCTCTCATCATGCTTGTAGATTTGAACTGAAGTCCTTTCTTGGTCTAAATAAATGCTGTTTTTGGGTGCTTTGTAATATATTGACAGTCAATAAGTTATGGAATACAAGACGAATTGCACGATAAAATCATGATAGAAAACGTTGTAACTTGTATCAAGTTACCATGCAATCTGTGACAAAACGTGTGGCAATTTGACTCACTTTAGCGTGTAAAGTGATGCAGATTGCAGGATGAAGTGACTGGAATTGTAAATTGAAAGGGTAAAAATGAGAATACCGAAGCTATTAAATGACTTCACACAGGCATTGAAAGTGGCTTTTCATTTCTATTTGATGAGGATGCGAAATGTTAAAAACGAGCTGATATCTTTACAAAAGAAATGGGGTGCTGCAAGGGCTTTGATGTTTCTTCTTACTGCATATTATACAGTCACCCCTGCCTCTGAAGCCTCTGAAGACAGCTTGCTTTTGAGAGGCAGGGGCGTGTATGAGTTCATAAAAGGGGCTTTCAGAACAGCACATCCTTTAGCTTCTGATACAAGAATGATAGCGTCAGAAGCAGCAGGCCAAGGCTGATGAACACGATAATCTTGCCGAGTGCAGGCATTGTCCATACGTCGCTGAGGACGAGTTTGCCTAAAACAATACCGAATTCTGCCAGACTCACCATTCTCACTTCCTTGCTCTTGCAGCGCATGCCGACAATCATCAGCAGGAAAGCTGCCGTGCCCAAGGAGAGCGAGAAACCCGTGTCGAAACTCGGATTGCCGAATGTGAGCAGCAAAAGACGGGCACCTGTGAGCCACACGAGTGTGGAAAGGGCGGCAAAGAACGGCTGTAATTTCTTTGTTTTCCAATGTAGTGCCAGCATCTTCCACATGATATAGCCCATCAAAGTCGCGACAACTAATGTTGTTATCCATTGCAATGTGAGCACCGTAGTGCTGCGGATGTCGGCGCTATCCCATATTGCTGTCAGATAGATTGTGGTGATAAAACAGAGCAGAACGAGGTAGCCTATCTTGTATTTTCTTACTTTAAAGCGACGATGAAGCAGGAGAGAGCCTGCAAGAAGGATAGCTGCTATTGTCAAAGCGTCGGTTTCGCGGGCGATGTCTTCTGTGAAATGGTATGTGAATTCGTTGGTAAACGCAATGTAAAGCCATAGGAAGCCCACCGCATAGGCAATGACATTGCAGGGAGTGTAGTGCAGAATGCGCCGGCCTTTGCTGAAGAGTCGCCTGTTGCGTTGCATGATAATAGCTGCCGCAAACGAAGCAATGGAAACGATAAACAACGTGATGAAGTTGTTGTTGAGGAACAACTTGTCGCTTGCATCTTCGTATAAGTTGTGATGGAAACTATTGTATGTCAGACTAAAGGCTATAGAAAGGAACGCAAGTATAGCTGCACTGCGCTCATAAATGGCAGATTTCTCTTTTGTATAAAGCCAAAGTAGCAGCACGGATTCTGTGGCCCAGATGATGATAATGGCCATGTTGCTGAACAGCATTGGTATGCCTATCGAAGCAAATGCTATCGTTTGGGCCAGCATGAGGTTGCGTAAAGTGTCGTGCCCGGATGTGCGGAAACGTAGGTAGAGATAGAAAATGAGATTGACAAATGCGATGAAGAACGCCAGATAACCAGGCTTGTTGACAAAAAGATCGCTGTCTGCTATGACGTGATTTCCATAGAGGAGATAAATAAAACCGTTGAGGGTGATGACTGCCATGAGTGCCCTGCGCATGTGTTGACTGTAAGACGGTTGCATGATAAGACGCACAGGAAGCAGGAAGATGAAATAGAAGAGCGTGGCAAACCCAAGCACAAGGAAATTGATTTGCAGATTATAGTAGAGTATATGGCTTTCTATAACAGTCAACCATAATATAATATAAGTGAAAGCAAAAGCCACGATGGGCAGCAATCCCCATTTCTTATAGAATGCAAGTGCAAACATTCCAAGGTTGAGAATGGTGAGATAAGTCTGTAATGCGATGATGCTTCCAGAGTCGGTACTGACGATAAAGGGGGCAATGAAGCCTCCGACAAGGGCCGTTACAGCTAATTCGCAGCGGTCATAGCGTATGGAAACAATGGCCATGAATATCGTTGTGAGGCAGAGAATGACGAAAGCGGCCGTTTGTGAAAATAGCTGATAATAGTGGAAAGCAATGGAAACGGTCAGATAGAAAACGCCGAACGCGCCGCCTGCGAGCAGTGAACTGAATGTGTGATAACGCTTGTGGAGCCATTGGGCCAAGCCAAGCATGACAACACCGACGGCAAATCCCATGACCGTGCGGGCCACTTCGTTGATCCAGTTCTGGTCAATGGCGTACTTGACAAAGTATCCAATACCGAGAATAAACACCAAAATACCAATCTTCCCAAAGAGGTTTTCACCGATAAACTTCTCATAATTGGTTGTCTTTTCGGTCATTTCCTTCGGTTGTTCTGTATTTGCTGTCGTTTCATTCGTTGGGCTAAAAGGCGTCTCCTCTGCTTTTGTTGAGGGTTGTTGGAGTGGGATAGCGTTATTATCTGTTGGTGCAACTGAAGCTTCAGCAGGCGCTATGACTGACGGTTGAAATGGAGTAGGGGCAGTTTCTTGTTTTTCCAAAGCTTCCTCTGAAAGCATCAGCGTCCCCGTTTCTGGTGTTTTGACGGGCACATCTACCATTGGTGGTTGTTGAATGCTTTCCCCAATGACAACCGTTTTTTTTAGTTTCGGTCTCTGCATCTGTGGCTTTTGTGGTACTTGTTTGTGTTTCAGTGTTGCTGCCATGCTGTATTGTTGTCTTTTGTTCCGCCTTCTTCTGCACAGCTTCTTCAGGCTTTTCATCGGCAGAGTGCACTTTATTTGCAAGCGAATTTTTCAGCGTTGACAGTTCCAATCCCATGATTGTGAGTGTCTTGTTGATTTCTGATAGTCGCGTGAGGATAGTGATGAGAAGAGCTCCCAATACGATTATGGTAAGCAACATCAACATGGTTGACGATATATAATCCATTGTCTTATTTTGTTGTTTTGGTGGTAAAGATAGTAATTATCATGTAGATTGCAAAACATTCTGTCAATTACTTTCTGTGAATTTCAGCCAGATGGTCTTTCCTGAAAAATGAAACTTGCCTCTTCCTACGAGCTTGGGAAGAGGCAAGAAAACGTGATAAAGCTTTAATTCTGTTTGGCAGGAGAAGTCGTTGTCGTGTTATCATGATGAAGCTCTTGGCGTCGGCAGCCCGTGCAATATAGGCATCTCGTGCGTCACCTTCTATCTCTGAGTAATAATGTTGTATGGGTATCTTGCATTGGAATTCTGGTCTGTGTAGATTGTCACGGGTGTCTGATATCGAGTAGCTGTGATAGGAACGAAGGGGTATGTGTTTCTTTTCGGTTTCGCATCGTGCTATTGATGGTGTTATGGTCAGGCATACAATATATTTTCCGCGCACACGTTATAATATATAAACTCAGGAAAATAAAACAGCAATGATAGAATATATAAAGGGAGAACTGACCGAACTTACGCCGGCTTTGGCCGTTGTCGAAGCTGCAGGAGTGGGCTATGCTCTCAACATTTCATTGACCACTTACAGTGGTATCCAAGGCAAGAAAGCAGTGAAACTCTATGTGCATGAGGCACTCACTACGGGCGGTCGTGATGACAGTTTCACGCTCTACGGTTTCGTCAATAAGCAGGAACGGGAACTCTACCGCCTGCTCATTACTGTGTCGGGAGTAGGTGCAAACACGGCTCGCATGATGCTTTCGTCAATGAGTCCGGCTGAACTTTGTAATGCAATCGCCAATGGTGACGAGAAAATGATTAAGGCTGTAAAAGGTATCGGATTGAAAACGGCACAGCGTGTCATCGTTGATTTGAAAGACAAAATCATGGCAAGTGGCATTGCCGATGAACTGCATGTGGGTAGTCAGAAGAGTGGCATTGCGGTGAATAATGCCGTGAAAGATGAGGCTGTGGCAGCATTGACAATGCTTGGTTTCTCTCCCGCTCCGGTGGCTAAGGTCGTTGTGGCTATTCTCCAGAAGCAGGCAGATATGCCGGTGGAGCAGGTGGTGAAAGAGGCTTTGAAACAGTTAAAATAACGCTAAAGTTATTCTTTGAGTAAGAAAAAAGCATACGTATTATTGGGATTTCTGATGGCTTTTGCGGTCAGTTATGCCTTTACTGTGCCTTTCTTTCAGCAGGAAGTGTCCTCCCGTCAGCAGCGTAATGGGGTGCAAAAACAGGAATATCGGGCAGAAACGGATACGGCGAAGCGTGCCAGAAAACCGCTTTGGCGTATTCAACGCACACAACCTATAAGTTGGAGCGATCTTGATAGCAGTGCACTCGATTTGCAAACGCCCCCTGATTTGCGTCAACAAGTTATCTATAATGATACGCTCAACGGTTATTTCTTTGGTCGCAAGCTTGGTGGAACCTATTTGTCGGCACCCATAGTGATGTTGCCCGACGAGTATATGAATTGGACTGGCAGGCAACAGAGGTATGCTTTCTTTCGCAAAAAGAATGCAGAGATCTTCCAAGCTAAAGGAAAAGATAAGTTCGATTTCACGGATATGCACTTCGATTTGGGCCCTGCCGAAAAGATTTTCGGCCCGGGTGGTGTGCACATTCGTACGCAGGGAACAGCCGAACTGAAGTTTGGCGCTACGATGAAAAATGTGGAGAACCCAGCTTTGACTATCAACCGACGCCATACTACGACGATGAATTTCGATGAAAAACTCAATGTCAATGTCAATGGAAAGGTTGGAGATAAGGTCAACATGAACCTGAACTATAACACTGATGCAACCTTTGACTTTGATGCGCAGAACCTGAAACTGAAGTATGAAGGCAAGGAAGACGAGATTGTGAAACTCGTTGAGGCGGGTAATATTTCGTTTCCTTCTAATTCATCTCTTATCAGAGGTGCGACTTCACTCTTCGGATTGCGCACGGATTTGCAGTTTGGAAAGCTCAAGATGCAGCTTGTTGCCTCGCAGAAGAAAAGTTCTTCGAAGACTGTTTCGAGTAGGGGAGGAGTGCAGTTGACGCCTTTCGAGTTCAGCGCGGCTAACTATGAAGAGAACCGCCACTTCTTTCTTGCGCAGTATTTCCGTGACCATTATGCCGAAGGCATGCGGGCTTTGCCTAACTTGAAAACCGGTATTAACATCGGACGTGTAGAGATTTGGGTGACCAACAAGACGGGAACAACGACCAACACACGTAATATTGTGGCATTGACCGACTTGGGTGAGCATGCAAATGTGAGCAATGCGCATCTTTGGGCAACGACAGGTATGTCGGTTCCGAGCAACAGGGCAAATACCGAATATGCTGCCATGGCAGGCACATACAATGCTGCCCGCGACATAAACCAGACTTCAACGGTGCTTGACGGAGCTGGATTGACGGGAGGAAGTGACTATGAAAAGTTAGAGAGTGCACGGCTGTTGAGTACTTCGGAATATACAGTGAATAAGGCTTTAGGCTATATCAGTCTCAATGCGGGCGTCAATACAGACCAGGTTGTGGCTGTAGCTTTTGAATATACTCATGGCGGACAGACTTATCAAGTGGGCGAGTTTGCGGGTGATCGCACGAATGTGAGCGAAGCTTTGTTCGTGAAATCGCTGAAGAATACGAGTAATAGTCCCTCGCAGGGAAACTGGAACTTGATGATGAAGAATGTCTATCGGCTGGGCGATACCGTGGAGAAAGAGAGGTTTAGACTCGATGTGAAATATCAGAGTGACACTACAGGTGTCTACTTAAGTTATATCCCAGAGGAGCAAGTTAAGAAGCAAACGATAATCAAACTGCTTGGGGCTGACCGCCTTGATAATAATAATCGTCCCAACAGTAATGGCTATTTCGACTATGTAGAGGGCTATACAGTAAGCAATGGACGTGTGTTTTTCCCCGAGCCTGAACCTTTCGGACGTGATCTCTACCGACTGCTTGTGGCTAAAGGTGTACCCTCTGCCGTTGCACAGAAATATGTCTTCAATGAGCTTTATGACAACACGCGGACTGCTGCTAAGCAGATGGCAGAGAAAGACAAGTATAATCTGGTGGGGCAATTCCGCGGTTCTTCAGCCAATATTATATCCTTGGGTGCTTATAACATCCCGCAAGGTTCGGTGGTTGTGACGGCAGGTGGTGTGAGATTGGTAGAGGGTTCAGACTACAGTGTGGACTATAGTGCAGGCGAAGTGACTATTCTCAACCAGAGCATTATCGATGCAGGTACGGCAGTTAATGTGTCGCTTGAGAGTAACAGTGATTATGGTATGCAGCGTAAGACGATGTTTGGTGTGAACTGGGAATACGACTTTTCACGTAATTTACAGTTGAGTGGTACGCTGCAACATCTGTCTGAACAGTCGCTGACAAATAAGGTAACAATGGGCAGTGAACCATTGAACAATACCTTGTGGGGACTGAATATCAATTGGAAAAAGGAGAGCCAATGGCTCACAGATATGCTTGATAAGTTGCCTTTTCTGCATTTGACGCAGCCTTCACAGATTAGTTTTACAGGAGAATTTGCCCAGCTTATTGCGGGTAGAAACAGTGGAACGCAGGATAATGCGTCTTATCTTGATGATTTTGAAAACACCACGAACAAGATTGATATCGCCATGCCTGCATCGTGGATTATATCGAGTGTGCCTTCTACTTTCCCTGAAAGTAGTGACAAAACTACATTGGCAAGCGGTTTCAATCGTTCGCAGTTGGCATGGTATACGATAGATCCGTTGTTCACACGGCGTAGTAGTTCGCTCACACCTGCTCATCTGAAGAGCGATTTGGAGCAGCTCTCCAACCATTATGTCCGTGAGGTTGCAACGCGCGAACTCTATCCGAAGAAAGATATTAGCAACTATAACGGTTCGTCGTCGACATTGAATGTATTCAATTTAGCCTATTATCCTAACGAGCGTGGTCCCTATAATTTTAATCCCAATCTGAACCACGATGGTACGCTTCCCAATCCTGAAAGGCATTGGGGAGGACTGATGCGAAAGCTTGACACCAATGATTTCGAACGGGCAAATATAGAATATGTAGAGTTCTGGTTGCTTGATCCTTTCATCTATTCAAATAGGAAAGCCATCGCCAATGATTATGGAGGAGATTTCTATTTGAACTTGGGTGAGGTTTCCGAAGATGTGCTCCATGATGGTAAGAAGTTTTATGAAAGTGGTATGCCTGTCGATGGTTCACAGAGTTATACGACGACACAATGGGGTAAGATACCTAGGTCAAGCATCGTCAGTTATGCTTTTGCAACGACCAAGGGAGCACGTGCCTTGCAGGATGTGGGCTTCAATGGACTCAATGATGAAGAAGAACGACGCTTTCAGTCTTATCAGAATTTCCTCACTTCCATACAGGGACAGGTGAGTGCTGCAGTATGGGATTCAATTTATAATGACCCTGCAAACGATGACTATCATTATTTCCGGGGCTCTGATTATGACCAAATGAAGGCAGACATCCTGCGTCGATACAAGTATATTAATAATCCACAAGGCAACTCTCCCGACAGCGGTTCGAGCAGTGAACGCTATGATACGTCCTACAAGACGACGCCTGATGTTGAGGATATCAATCAGGATTACACGCTCAACGAATATGAAAAATATTATCAGTATCATGTGTCAATTCGTCCTAATGATATGGTTGTGGGGAGTAATTTTATTGTAGATAAGCGTGATGCGAGTGTGAAGCTGCGCAATGGACGAACGGAGAATGTCACATGGTATCAGTTCCGCATTCCACTCAGAGAGTATGAACGACGTGTTGGTTCGATTTCTGATTTCACGAGTATTCGCTTCATGCGTATGTTCCTTACAGGTTTTAAGCATCCTATCGTGTTGCGTTTTGGAAGTTTTGACCTCGTGAGAGGAGATTGGCGTGTCTATGAGCGGAACCTTGATAATCATACAGGTTCGGGGACATTGGCTGTCAGTTCAGTCAGCATTGAAGAGAATGGTGACAAGACACCTGTTAACTATATCCTTCCACCAGGCATCAATCGGGAACAGGATCCGACGCAGCCTCAGTTGATTGAAAGCAACGAACAGGCGTTGAATTTCACGGTTAATAACCTATCGCATGGCGAGTCTAAGGCGGTCTATAAGAACACAACGGTAGATTTAAGGCAGTATAAGCGCTTGCAGATGTTCGTGCATGCAAATGCCTTGGAACAGAATACGACACAGCTTGATGATAATCAATTGGCAGTATTCATACGCTTGGGGTCTGACTATAAGAATAATTATTATGAGTACCAGATACCTTTGAAGCTCACTCCTCCAGGCAAATACAATCTCAATTCGCCAACAGACCGTACTGTTGTTTGGCCGCAAGATAACATGATGGATATAGCATTACATCTGTTTACTGATTTGAAAAAACAACGCAATATTGCAAAAGCTGCAGGACATGCTAACTTCATGCAGGCTTTCACGGCATATGATAAAGATCATCCAGCCAATCTGATCACTATCCTGGGTAATCCTTCCTTAGGTGAAGTGAAGACAATGATTATTGGTGTTAGAAACCTTTCGGGAGATGTGAAGAGCGGTGAGGTGTGGGTTAACGAATTGCGTCTGAAGGAGTATAATAATAAAGGTGGCTGGGCTGCTAACGGCAATTTGAATGTTCAGTTGTCTGATTTGGGCACGGTGAATGTACAGGGACGTTATGTCAGTGATGGTTTTGGTGGCCTTGAAAGCACGGTGGCTGAACGTACGCAGGAAAGTCTTTCAACCTACAGTGTGACGACAAGTTTAGAATTAGGAAAGTTCTTTCCTGACAAGGTAAAGGTCTCTGCGCCTCTTTACTATTCGGTAAGTCATGAAACAAGTAGACCACGTTATAATCCTTTAGACACAGATATGACCTTGAAAGATGCGTTGGAATCGAGTTCAAAAGCAGAGCGGGATAGCATTGAGGCCATTGCGGTGACAAAGCGGATCAATACAAATTTCTCACTGTCGAACGTGCGAATTGGGGTCCAAACAAAGAATCATCCGATGCCTTATGACCCTGCAAACTTCTCTTTTTCCTACAGTCATTCCCATA
This sequence comes from Prevotella sp. HMSC077E09, assembly GCF_001814685.1. Lineage (NCBI taxonomy): Bacteria > Pseudomonadati > Bacteroidota > Bacteroidia > Bacteroidales > Prevotellaceae > Prevotella > Prevotella sp. HMSC077E09. Next base: position 24,645 of record NZ_KV817529.1, read on the forward strand.
GCCACACGAGTGGTAAGACCACGGTTTATGAGAATGAAGACAATTGGCGAGGGGCAATGAACTACAATTGGTCGCCGGTTTACAGAGCCTGGGAACCTTTCAAGGGCATTCGAAGCAAGTCGAAGTGGTGGGATATCGTGAAGAAATTTGGTCTTAATTGGTTACCACAGAACTTGGGATTTAATACCGAGATGACACGCAGTTACTATGAGTTGCAGGAGCGGGATATGGAGACTTTGGAGCCAAACCGACTGCCGGTGAGTTTCAATGAGCAGTTCCTTTGGAACCGAGACTTTACAATTCGTTGGGATTTGACACGCAATCTGCACATGAATTTCCAAAGTGCTACGCGCTCACAGATAGAAGAACCTTACACGCCTATCAACAAAATGCTCTATGCCGACCGTTATCATGCGTGGAAAGATTCCGTTTGGACGAGCATCAAACGCCTTGGAACACCGCTCGATTATCAGCAAACGTCCACGCTCTCCTATCAAGTTCCGCTGAATTTGCTACCTATTTTCGACTGGATAAATGCTGATACGCAGTATAATGCCAATTATACTTGGGTGCGAGGAACTGAAACAGAGAAGCATGTTAGTCTTGGGAACACGATTACCAACAATCGAAATCTGAATTTGAATGGGTCTTTCAATATGGAAAGATTATATAATCATATTCCTTTTTTGAAGAAGACTAACGAGCGTTTTAATCGTAGAACAGTTTATAATCGACAGCCTTCTACAAAGAAAAAGATTTCGAAGACCGACCATACACAACAGGCTTTGCCTAAGAATAAGGGTGGTTTTGAACAGGAAATTACGTTGCGTCCCGATACAGTTATTGCCATAACGCATGGCAAACACAGTCGTAGACTTATCGTAAATGCCCGTACAGAGGATGGACATAGTTTCAAATTGAAGTTTAAAAAGATGGATGATAACACGCTCCGCATTACAAATAAGGTAGATTCTGCCATAAAACTGAAACTCACAGTGAATACAAAAACACCTTTGGAAAAAGAGAGTTGGTATCGCACGACACAGAGTCTGGCCCGAGTAATGATGATGTTGAGGAGTGTTGATATCAGCTATCGCAATCAATATGCCATGACCTTGCCGGGTTTCATGCCTAATGTCGGGAAGGCTTTTGGGCAGAGTCGCGGTAACGGATTACTCTCTCCGGGGCTTGATTTCGCGTTCGGAGTGATAGGAGATTCGTACATTGACAAGGCACTTGAACGCAATTGGCTGCTTATGAACGACTCCGTTGCAACGCCAGCTGCCACTACTTCGACTGCAGATTTGCAGCTTCGAGCTACCTTGGAGCCTTTCCGCGACTTCAAGATTGACCTTAATGCCACCCGTGTCTCAACCAAGGCGCGCAGTATTCAATATATGTATGCAGGTCGTCCGACAACACAAAGTGGTACATTTTCAATGACGACAATATCTTTGGGAAGTGCCTTTGAAGGAATAGGTAATGCAAATAGTGGTTATCACAGTAAGACTTTTGATAGGTTCTGTAATCTTCTTGACGGTTTCCGACAGCGTGTTGAGGCCCAATATGTAGGCAGCAGATATCCTGCCGGCACATCTTTAGCAGGGCAAGCTTTCAATCCAAACAATGGGACTGTATCGAGATACAGTGCAGATGTAATGGTACCTGCATTCCTTTCAGCCTATACAAGCGTGAGCGGTAAAGGACTTGATATCTTCCCTGCACTAATGAAATTACTCCCCAATTGGTCTGTTCGTTATAGTGGGTTGGTTCAGTTGCCGTGGTTCCGCGATGTATTCCGTAGCTTTAATATCAATCATGGATACCGCAGTATCTATACGGTTGGTTCCTATGCATCGTTCAGTAGTTATCAAGAGTATATGAATGGATTGGGCTTTGTTGTTGATGCAACATCGGGTAATCCTGTTCCCAGCAGTATGTTTAACGTCTCAATGGTAAGCATCAATGAGGCTTTCTCTCCATTGTTGGGTATTGATATGACCTTCAACAGTGGCATGACAGCCAAGTTGGAATATCGGACAGTGCGGAGCTTAAACCTCAGTATGACAAGCGTTCAACTGAATGAATCATTGAGTAGAGATTGGGTGATGGGCATTGGATACCGTATTAATGATTTCAAACTCTTTGGAATGCAGACCCGACGCAAAGTAAAGCGCACGAAAAAAACAGCGAAAGAGACCGAAATGCAGGCAGAAACAATGACGAAACGCAGTGGGGTAAACCATGATCTGAACCTCAATCTCGATTTCAGTTATCGCAGACAGGCTTCGCTGACGCGTGATATTGCAACGATGACCAGCAATGCAAGCAGTGGAAACTCTGCTCTTAGATTGAGCTTTACTGCTGATTATACGCTCTCACGTATGCTTACAATGAGCTTCTTCTATGATTTTCAGAATAACACTCCGTTGTTGAGTAGCAACAGTTATCCTACATCAACGCGTGATTTTGGATTGAGTATGAAATTCTCTTTGACACGCTAAAGCACTCAAAAACAATGATGATGAATAATATAAAAATAGAAAATGCCCAGCCACAGCAGGCTTCTGATATAGCTTCTTTAATCATGTTGGCAATGAATCATGCTTGCTGTCAGTATTTTGCAGGCCCCCATCACACGCTTTCCGACTTTCATCAGTTGATGACTCGCCTTGTTGAGCGGCATGATTCGCAATATTCCTATCTTCATACCATAGTAGCTTTGGATGGAAAAGATGTCATTGGTTGCTGTGTGAGCTATGAGGGGGAAAGGTTACATACATTGCGCCGTGCATTCATTGATGAGGCTTTGGCAAGCTTTGGCATTGATTATTCCGACATGGAAGATGAGACTCAAGCCGGCGAACTCTATATAGATAGTCTTGCTGTTGATGCTCACTATCAAGGTAAAGGCATAGCAACTACTCTGCTGAAGGCCACATGTGAAAAGGCTTTTGCCCTTCGTTTACCAGTTGGTTTATTGGTAGATAAAGGCAATCCTGCAGCAGAACGCCTCTATACACGTCTTGGTTTCCGCTATGTTAACGATGCTTCCTGGGGATCACACCCGATGAAACATCTGCAAAAAAGCTTTTGATAAATATATATATAAGGTGGAGCAGGGTGCTGATAAATCTTTTAAAAAGTCCTCAATGATAGCATGTTTAATTAAAAAGTATTAAAGGATGAGAGTTTATTGCCGTTTTATTTGGAATTATGAAAACTATCATCTATCTTTGTATCGTGTTTTTCATGGTATTAGATTATTAAGGTTAAGAAGATTGGTTGTCGTGAGACAATCAATTTTTTTTATGCTTATTTGCAGCTTTCAATTTAGATGTGAAAAGCTGATTATTTTGCACCAATATCATTATTTATTTCATAAAGCATTCTGCTAAGGAATTCGTTGTGTAGCCTTTCCCTGACTTTTGATTTGCCAATCCAATAAAAAAAGAGATGCATTAGGATGAAATGCATCTCTTTTCTAAAGTTTTATGTAGCACTTTATTTATTCTCTGCGTCTATTGTTTTAATCTTCTGTTTGACCAATTCCAAATCGTCTTTGAGTCTCTGTACCTTGTGGTTCATCTCGTCAATGAGGCTATTTCCCTTCTTACTGCTTGCATTCAGAAAGCCAAGATTATTCTCATAGGTGTTGATTTCTTGTTTCAATCCCTCATAACGGCGCATCAGACGGGCACGCTCATTGTCAAGAGCTTCCTCACCACGCTTAGCTACATTCTTCAGATTATTCTTGAAATTATCCAGTCTTCTCTTGGCTGCAGTGATGTGAAGATCCTTATAAAGCTTGTCAAGTACTTCGTGATATTGTTGGTAAAGCTTATCTTTCTCTTTGTAAGGAACATGCCCAACTTTACTGTATTCATCTACCAAAGCCTGTACTTTCTCCTGTAAACCATCGACAACTCCCTCCGCAAGTTCCTCGAGTTGGCTTATGATAGCTTTCTTTTTGTCAAGATTGGAGCGCTCTTCATTGCGAGTTCCTGCATTCGCTTCATTGCGGGCTTCAAAGAATTTGTTGCAGGCGGTGAGGAATTTACTCCACAATTCATCGCCAAGTTTCTTGGGAACAGTTCCAATAGTCTTCCATTCTTTCTGCAAAGCAATCATTTTATCTGTCGTTACTTTCCAGTCGGTACTCTCCATTAAGGCCTCAGCCTGCTCTACAAGTGCCTGTTTTTTAGCTACATTCTCACTGAAGCGCTGCTTCATTTCCTTGAAGAATACGGCTTTTTGTGCAAAGAAATCATCGCAGGCAGCACGGAAACGCTCGAATATCTTGACGTTCATCTTCTGCGGAGCAAACCCAATCTTCTTCCATTCAGCCTGGATATTGATAATCTCCTTGGTTTTCTTTTCCCATTCACTCGCACCTTTATATTCACCTTTGGCAATGGCTTCTACTTGTTCGCAGAGTGTAGTTTTCCGCGCAAGGTTGTCTTCTTCTTTCGCGCGCAGTTCATCGAAGTGCTGTTGGTGACGTTTATTGATAACCGTAGATGCCGCTTTAAATCGTGCCCAAATCTCCTCTCTAAGTTCTTTAGCTACAGGCCCTGTCTCGCGATATTGCTGATGCAGTTCCTGCAACTGATGGAAAGCACTGATTACATCGGTATCTTCGGCCAGCTTTTCTGCTGCCTCGCACAGATGCGTCTTTATGCTCAAGTTCTTCTTGAAGTCGTATTCGCGGGCTTCACGATTGAGATTAAGCTGGTCATAAAACTGCTCCACGTAGAGCTGATAGTTACGCCACAGCTCGTTTGCCTTGTCTGCAGGCACGTTCTTTATCTCTTTCCAATGCTGTTGCAGCTCTTTGAATTCGTTATAATTCTTATTGGCTTCTTCGGGCGAAGTAGCCATATTCTTAATCTTTTCAATGATGTCGAGCTTCTTTTGCAGGTTCTCTTGTTTCTCTGCTTCCTGCTGCAGGAAGAGTTTTGCCCTACGTTCTTTGATGACACTCATCTCTGCCTTGAACACCTCTTCGTCTTCATCAGGGATCAAGACATATTTTTCGGGGTCGCCTCCAGCCTCAAGATAAGCTTTCTGTTGTGCTTCACGCTCAGCGATATGCAGCTTATAGAATGAAGTCTTTAGATGGTCGAGTTCGTCTTTTGTGGGATTTTCCTCATTACCAACGATTTCCTTCAGTCGTTCAATAACCTCCGCTTTGCTCTTGTAGTTGTTGGGTTCAGCAGGGGCTTTTGCTGCATTTTCTACTTCAACCGGCGTCTCCTTTGCCAGCTGCTCATCACTTATTGTTCCCTCTTTGAGGGTGTTTTCTTGAGAGTCCATCATGTCACTGAATTAGTTTATGATTTGAGTTTTTCATTGCATAATGCAATTATTAACATTATGCAAACTTAAATAAAAAAAGCGGAAAATCCTAATTAAATCAAAGTTTTTTTCTTTTTGCGGTCTATAACAGGCGTTTATGGCGCAAAAACCACCATGAAGCACCCGACACGACAACTGAAAGTATCAGTGCAATGGCAAAACCATAAGAACTGGTTTCCATGCCGTTGACAAGGTTCATGCCGAAAAGACTCGAGATAAGTGTGGGAAACATCATGATGATACTCACCGAAGTCAGCGTTCTCATCACGGTGTTCATGTTGTTGTTGATGATGCTTGAGTAGGTTTCCATCGTCGATTTGAGAATGTCCGAATAAATATTTGTCGTTTCACGAGCCTGTGTCATCTCAATGCCTACATCCTCAATGAGGTCTGCATCGAGTTCATCCACCTGCAGTTTGAACTTCAGTTTCTGCAACAGGTTCTCATTCCCACGGATTGAAGTGATGAAATAAGTGAGCGAATCCTGTAGTCTGCTCAGTCCAATCAGACTTTCGTTGTTCACATCCTGATCGAGATTATGCTTGGCTTTGTCAATGAGTGTGCTGATTTGTTTGAGTCGTTTCAGATACCATACCGCACTTGAAAGAAACAGTCTGAAAGTGAGATCCACAAAGTCGGTAAAGCCTTCACGCCGTTTCTGCTGATAGCTTACGAAGTCTAACATCATGTTGGTTTCGTAGTAACAAACCGTGATGGTGACATCGCGTTTGTGGATAATACCCAATGGAACCGTGGTATATGGCGTGCGCGAACGCACCTCTTTCACGTATGGGATACGCAGAATGATGAGCATCCAGCCATCATCATATTCATAACGGGCACGCTCGTCGGTATCGCTAATGTCGGAAAGAAAGTAGTCGGGGATATGGAAAGTATCTTGAAGATACTCCTGATCTTCGTCCGTAGGGCATGTAACTTGTATCCAGCAATTGGGCTGCCATTCCTTGATGGCACTCAAATTCTCATTGATATTCCAATAGTTTCTCATTGTTGCTAATCTCCGTTAATTAATAAGGTGTGGGGATTAGCATCATACTAAACCTCACGCCTACAAACTAAATGTATCCGCGTGATAATCGTCCATATTTTGATTATGTTTTGATTTAACGCTGCAAAGGTAATCATTTCTGTTCAATTATGCTCATATATGCAAGAGAAAGTTTGGCAAGAAAAACGAAAAAGTAACAAAGGTGTGGTTTTCATGGGTTTTGATAACTGAAAGATGAAGCGTATTATACATTGGGGATAGAGGTTGATTGGAATGTCGTTATGTGTAAATTAATTTCGGGTTGAATTTGCATTCGCCTGTAAAAATCATTATCTTTGTGCCGGGGAGAGTGTGAAAGTGCTTTCCCCTTTTTCATGTCTTGTTGCAAAATCCCATGTAATCTGCGTCAAACAGTGTTGCAATATGCCTCAAAACGTCTCGCGATATGGCTGATATTACAGTGCAATATGATAGAGATTAAAGGTTGAAATGAATGAGATTAGCTGCCAATAGAATAAGAATGGAAAAGCGGACAAATTAAGTTTGCCGATGTTCAAGTTAGAAGTACAATTTGTTAAAAGTGTTAATTGCGCGTTTAGACAATAGACTTTAAAACATTGATAATCAGTAGGTATTGAAGTCCTGGAACTTCAAGAAAAACACAACTGTTGATGCACAAAAAATAAAGGGAAAGAAGAGATTCTGACCCGTTTAACACTTTTTGCATCAACAATATGGGAAAGCAATTAAATTCAAAACAGCGGCAAGAAATTGCCAAGCTCCTTCAAGAGGGGAAGAATTTCAGGGAAATTGCTGAAGTTCTAAAGGTTGACCGTACCACGATATTGCGAGAGATTAACCGCAATGTCGGAGATAACGGTGTGTATGATCCTGAATTAGCCGAAACCAAGAGACGAAGGCGAAAAAAACTCCAATCCGTATCTCCCGGTGCCGTCGCGCAACTTCCTCCCAATGTCCGGGAGGAAGTTGAGAAGGTATTGGCTTTTGAGACTCCAACTGTAAAGCGAAGGCAATTAATCGTGGATAAATACATAAATGAATATGGCCCGGTAATAGAGAAAAAACTTATTTCTCCAATGGCAGCCATGCGTGCGCTCGCAAACGAGTTTTACATGAGTGTAAGTACAGTGTACTATCTTTTGAAAAGAGAGGGTATCTACCGAGATAGAACCAACCCTGTCTGTATGCCTTCTTCTAAAGGATAACCTTTAAAAGCGGATTTTCATGTATTACATCGTAAAAGAAGTCCATGTGCGCAAGAAACCACTATGGTTGGTTGACTTGCTCTTTCAGATAACCCCATCCTTGTATCGGGAGAAAGGGTCAAAGGAAACGGTTGTTGGTAAGTTCAACACCATTCTCTCTCTCATCTTAGATGCCCGGGTAAGGTGGCATCATGGTAAATCCTTGTTATCATCTATTCAAACCATCACCCACGATGAGACATGTATTTGGATCAAAGGAAACCGAGGCTCAAAGTTTCTTTCCTTTCGAATAGAATCAGACAATTGACTTTTAAAAGAACAGCAGTATGGAAATAGATAACAGTAGAAAGACAATTACAACATTTGTCCTCGTAGATCCAACCGGTAAGATCTTTGACGATTTCGAGAACATCAATGAGAATACAGAAGTAAGGGCGATAGCCATTGAACCCCAAAATAGCTGACCTATGGGAGATTACAAATGGATTTGTCTTATCAGAAAGTTCTATAATTGTTCTTTCTATAATGACAGCAACGCCGTGCAAATGTTCCTGCACATTTTTTTGAATGCTCAAAGGGAGGATAAGCCTTACTTTGACAAAATTACGATGAGGGGGCAGTTTCGCACCTCAATTAAAGACATCATGGGTTTTTTGGAGATAAGCCGTAAATCCGCCCGGCGTTCTTTAGATAAGCTGAAGGCGGCAGGCATTATCCACGTTGCCTCTCTAAGACGTAACGGTGTTCTCATCACCGTTCGTGAATTTTCAAAGTTCCTGGCTTTGGAAAATGTGAGAGGTGGCTGGGTGAAGCTGTATTACGACCTTGACTTCCAAGATTTCTTTGTGAACGCACAGGTTCTTCATATTTATCTCCATTTACTTCTTCATACTTACTCGGAGAGTGAAAACTATGAGGATCCGCTATGGTTTGACATGAAGAAGATCAGTGCTTCGACCGGCATTCCTGTAGAAGGCATTAAAGAGGCCCTCCAGAAGCTACGCAAGCTGGGCATCCTGAATATTGGTTATAACGGTCAGAAGAAACTTTCTTCCGTTCGTTTGATAGAGTTCCCCGATTATGTCAAGGACACCTGTCCGGTAACATCAATAGGTCCCTCTGCCAGTCATGTCACATCAGTCGAAAGTTTCTCTGATTTGGAAAACTCCTCATCTAATGGAGCAGCCATTATAAGTTTCGAAGACGGGGGGACAAAAACTGAACAAAAGGAGCCAAAAGAAGGGCCAAAAGATGCCCAACAAAATTCTGTACGAAACAGTTACGAAATGTCTACCAAGTCTTTTGTAAATGACGGAAATACAGCTACTTACAAACCTAAAGGTCAAAAAGAGGGCCAAAAGAGGGAACAAAGCCGTCCAAAAGTTGAAGCCACCAAAATGCCACCAAACAGTCATGGGGGCGGCTACGCGCGTGATCCTATTATAAAAGAGAATAGAGATAAGAGAATAGAGAATCTTTATTATTATAATTATTCGTCCGCGCGAAAATTTTCGTCAATTGAAGAATTGGTCTGTGATGACGAATGGGTGCGCTCGATGCAGCTGCTTTATGGCTTCCCGGATAAGGAAACGCTCTATAATGCCCTGACTTTGTTCTTGGCGAACTTGAAGTGTCGCAAAGAAGAAGTTCCAAAAGGACTGGAGGGGTTCCTTGACTATTTCTGCAACTGGTATAAACGAAATGAAAAGAAGCTGCTGCATAAACTGAAGGTGCAAACACCGTCTAAAGACTATGCAAAAGTTCTTTGGGACAAGTGTATGTCTGCCTTTGCCAAGATTGTAAGCGAACGTGCTTTTGCATCGGTTTTCCAACAAGTCTCTTTTGAGTCCTTCGACAATGTGGCCAAGACGCTGACACTTGTTCTTCCGAATAAGCGAATATTTGAGATATTGGAAGCTGATTACCTTGATACTGTTAGAACGGTGTTACACAAGTTTTTCGGTGCAGGGTTACGGCTTCAATACCGCATTGCATAGGGTCAGAACTACAAACCATTTAAGATTGAATTACGCTTATGAATGAAGCTCAAAGAATATTACAGATGACCGATGGGGGCTTGGCAGTGTTCATTCACTACCTTGGTGAAAAGTGCCTTGCCCGGACTTTCCGTAACCCTTTCAGGGAGGACAGCCGCCCGTCATGCCATCTGTATGCCAACAGAGGCGGATATGGCAACGGCCAATACTATCTCCAAGACTTCGGCGACAGCAGCTTCTGTGGCAACTGCTTTACGATAGTGGGAAGGCTGTGTAATATCAACCCCAAAACCAACTTTCGCGAAGTGCTTCAAGTGATAGACAGAGACCTTGGACTTGGCATTTTTGACGAACAACGAAGTGAGCATCATGTGTTGATGAAAAGAAAAGCCACACCCTCACAGAAGTACAAATGTTCTTCCATAGCGAGTTTTGAGGTCGTGACACAGCCTTTCATGCCATGGGAGGAAGAGTATTGGGGGCAATATGGCATTGGACTTTCAACGCTGGAACGTTACAACGTAAAGAGCATCAGCAGTTGTACATTCAAGAAATCGTCCGGTGGAAACTTTGCCGTTTACGGTTCAAAGGCTATTCCGACCTACGGATATTTCTTCGATGACGGACGTAGGCTGAAGATTTACAGGCCTAAGGCAAAGACACGTTTCATGTATGCCGGTCACTTCCCAAAGCCCTATATCTTCGGGCGTGAGCAACTGCCTGAAGAAGGAGCACTCGTTTTCGTCACAGGTGGCGAAAAGGATGTCATGTCGCTGTCGACGCATGGATTTCCGGCCTTGACATTTAACAGCGAGACGGCCAACATTCCCGAAGATGTAATGGATGAACTTTCCCAACGATTCCGTCGAATCATTTTTCTCTATGATACGGATGAAACCGGGCAAAGGGAATCTACTTTGCGGATACAACAGTACGGAGAGAAATACAACGTTCAGAAACTTGACCTACCTCTGTCCGGAGAGAAATCGGAAAAGGACATCAGTGATTTCTTCCGTCTGGGGCACACCGCAGAAGAACTGCAAGCAATGATAGAAAAGCTATAATTATCGAAAAATGAAATTAGAAAAAATGAGTAAACCTATATTCAGGCACGTAGGAGGAAACTCCGATAATATTCGGATCAGAGCCTTAACAGATGCTGCCACATCAAGTATAATGGGCATTGACGTTAAGGAGTTTCCGGAGGTTCATTCGGTCTCCTACCGTTTTCTCTCCAAAACCTATCACGGGGTGGGTGTCATAAACCAGAACAATGGGATAGAATTCGTTGGCCAAGACCTGACGGACTCCCCCATGACGTTGAACAGTTCCGGCGTGACTTTTCTTCCCATGGAGAAAGAGCACAAGAGCGACAAGTTGTGTATGTTCGCAGACATGATGGATTATTTGGCCTACCAGACCTTACAGAAGAATGGCTTTGTCAGGCTGCCTTCAGACTGTGATTTCATGATTATGTCGGATGTAAGGAACTTCATCCATATCTCGGTCGAAGGAGATGACTATGATATGGTTTATCTCTACTTTCCCAATGATGTCATGGGCTGCACCATAACCAAGACGTTAAAGGATCGGTATGGCAAGCATGCCATTGAGTGTAATCCCCTGTACAAAGGTTATAACAACCTGTTGCAGTTCGTAAAAGCCATTGAGATCACCACAAACAGCAAATAGAGCCGTATGGTATATGTCATAATCATCCTTGTCTTGCTGATAGCTTTGGGAGCAGCTTTCTATTATGAAATCACCCATAGCTACGACGATGACAAGTTCAGGAAATGAAAGATAAAGGGATTGATGTAAGTGCATCCTTTCCAAATATAAAACGCTAACAAGTAAAAGTATGATTAATTATGTTTTAAGTATTGAAACCGGAGTTACGGATCTCGTCCGTACCCCCGAGTACTATCAGACAGCCACTTTTGAGCAAAAGAAAGAAGAGCTCTTGGCTCTGATTTATCAAAAGAAGAAACTCAAGCCTTTTGCCAGCATGAAGCTCATAAGGAGCATCAGTTTCTTTATCAAACGCTCCATCAGCCTTTGGCAGTTACAGGGTCTTGCAAACAAGATAGAGACGATGTTCGGTCCATCTTGTTTCCAAATCTCCATCGACAGAGAAAACAATACCGTTCACATGCTCTGTGGCTGGATAGACAAAGAGACTGGTGAGTGCATCGTGCTGAACCGTACAGAACAGAAGAGACTTTCTGTCCTGATCCTGGATTATTTGGACTTGCCACGTCCCCGGTGCGCCGACATGTGGTTGAGATACTTTCTGCTGAACAAATTTGACAATGACAATTCTGTCTTCAGCAGACAGATAGAGTTTCTTGAAAGGTCTGAATATGAGAGTTTAAGTTATCCGGTATTACGGGATAGTCTCAAATACGTGGAGATGGTATGTAAAGGATTACTGAAATAAAAAATACACTTATGAGATTTTTAAAGATTTATTTAGCCAGCAGCTGGCGGAACAAGCATTTCGAGAATTTATTGAACGCCCTACGGATTCAGGGTTACTATACCTATGACTTCAAGCATCCCGAGGACAATGAACTAAGCGGATTCAGTTGGGAGAAAGTCGATAAGGACTTCGAGAAGTGGACTTGTAGGGATTTCAAGGAAGGGCTTCACCATCCCGAGGCTGTTAAGGCATTTGAAAAAGATTTTCACGCCATGCAGGAAGCGGACTATTGTGTCCTCCTCTTACCGTGTGGCCGCTCTGCCCATTCTGAAGCCGGTTGGATGAAAGGGCAAGGCAAGAAAGTGTTTGTCCTTGATATGTCCGAGAAACCAACGCCCGAGCTGATGTACCAGATGTTTGATGCGTATGTGACGAGACCGATTGATTTGGTAGAACACATTGAAGCAGCATTCCATAAGGACAATATGCTACTTAAAGAAAATTTCAGCACACATGGATAGAGTGACAAAGAGACGGACTAACCTCTTGTATAATTTAAGAAAGAAAGGAGTCAGATGTTTGACCAAGGAGCGTATGATTTTCTTTCCCTATGGAGAGGATCCCAATGAAGTCAGGCAAATTGTCTGCTTATGCAACGAGTATCATTTCCATGTACAATTGGAACTTCAATAGCACATTTAATATTAAAAGTATACACAGAATGAAAAAGATAAAGGATTTAACCGTAACAGTAACCTATACTGTTGGTTTGCATGACGTAGAAGTCAGCGAAAAGGTTTATGATGATCTAAACGCCTTGGCAGATAAAGGGCGTGTAAACTGTGATCTTATGAATTTGGACGAGCAAGTATGTACTGGTTTCGAGTGGCTTTCTGATCATATTCACGAAAGTGACGCTTGTGATTGGAATTATGAAGTTGATATGGAATAATCTTAAATGTGGCCAATAGAAAATGAAACATATATATCTTTTTATAGGTGCTGCCATTATTACCTACCTCTTAATATCGCTGGCAACATTGGATTTGATGTGGTGTGTGCACAACACTCCTTGGATATGGATAGCGGTAATACCACTCTTTCTATTCTTATATTTCTTCGTATTCATGTGCTTTCATGAAGAAATGGGATTTAGGGAAGATCGCGCAATGCAGCAGACTCTCGCGGTAGCCAAAGCCAACAAGCTGATAGAAAAGTTGCAAGAGCAACTTCCAAATATGTTCCAAGGATTGGTTGATATGTCGCTGGCAGAGATTAGAGACAGTCTTAGAGCGGTGAATGAAGAGCAAGCTCGCAAAGTTGCTACCCTTTCAACTGATATTTACAACGTGCTGGAACGACGTCAAGAACTTCTCGACCTCGAACGTAGGGTCAAGCAACATAAAGGACAGCCCATGCTCTTGACAAAAAGCGAAACAGCGTCCCTGTTACTTGTTGATTATTCTACCCTTAGAAAATGGGCAAGGAAAGGATTTCTTGTCCCCACAAGGATTACTTCCCGCCGTGAGTTATATCGTTATAGTGATGTTCTAAAAATATTGGAGGGTATGAAATGAAACATTTACTTTTTGTTATAAGCGCAGTGATTGTTACATATCTGTTGTTATCATTGGCAACAATGGATTTAGGCTGGATTATATACACAAACCGTTTTGTATGGGGTACATCAATACCATTCTTTCTTTTTTGGTATTTTATTTTTGAAATGGCTTTTCACGGTGAGAATGATGAAACAACTAAAGAAAAAGATAAGTATGTAACTAAGAAAGAAGCTCGTAAAACAGCAGAGGATACCTGTAAAAATATGTTTAATAAAAAAGAAAACAAATATGATAAATAGCCCAATCCTTGATGCCTGTTGCGGAGGTAAGATGTTTTACTTCGATAAGCATGATGATAGGGTTTTGTTTCAGGATATAAGAAAGATGGAGACAACATTATGTGACGGAAGGCACTTCGAGGTAAACCCCGATGTTCAGGCCGACTTCACAAACATGCCATACCCAGCCAATAGCTTCCGCATGGTCGTTTTTGACCCTCCACACTTATCAAGAAGTATTGAGAACTGTAAGACATGCGATATATATAATGAACCAAGTCCAAAGAACAAGGTAACAGGCTACCAAATGATAAAGTATGGTGCTCTTGGCAATGCAGACTGGAAAGAAGTCTTGCGAAAAGGCTTTGCAGAATGCTTTCGAGTATTAATGCCTGGAGGATTCTTAATATTCAAATGGAATGAAACAGACATCAAGGTATCAGAAATTTTGAAACTTACCTCGGAGACGCCTATTTTTGGGCATCCATCGGGCAAACGTTCCAATACTCATTGGATTTGTTTCATGAAAGAAGATTGCAATAAATAAAAATAGCCACACAACGGCATCGACTTGTGCTAATCAAATAGCATTTAAATTATGAAAGCAAAACTTAGAAAGACAGGTGAGGTGGTAGAGCTAAGGCAATACTACTGTGATGGCACGGCAATGGATATTAACGGGAAGTTGTATCATCAAGGTGATATATCTGAATTGTTTGAAGGTACCAATTCTAAAGGATTAGAATACGAGTTTGAGCAATTAGGTAGGACCAAGAAATGCAAGTTCATATCAAAGCATGTAGACCTGGCCTCTCCAGAATCTATTGCCAAGTATGTAAAAGGTTATCTTTTTGACGTACTTAAAGATGTTGGTGATGATGAGTATATCGCCACATATCTTCGGAATAAAGGTTACAAGGTAGAGGGTAATATAGAATAGCAAATGGAAAACATCAAATTACTCTATATAGACTTATTCTGCGGAGCCGGTGGAACTTCCACCGGTGTTGAAGATGCAAAGTTAGATGGAACAAAGTGTGCGAGGGTGGTCGCTTGTGTCAACCATGATGCGAATGCAATCGCGTCGCATCAGGCAAACCACCCCGACACATTACACTTCACCGAGGATATTCGCACACTTGACCTTACCGGTCTTACAGCCCATTTGAATAGAATGAGAATGAAATATCCGTCGGCTTTAGTTGTCCTATGGGCTTCACTTGAATGCACCAACTTCAGCAAGGCCAAAGGCGGCCAACCACGCGATGCAGACAGCCGGACGCTTGCAGAACATCTTTTCCGTTATATCGAGCAACTAAACCCTGACTACATACAGATTGAAAATGTGGAAGAGTTTATGAGCTGGGGGGACATGGACGATAAAGGACACCCTATCTCGAAGTTAAAAGGATGCAGCTATATTCGTTGGACAAATAAAGTTATCTCTTACGGCTATCATTATGACTGGCGTTTGCTGAATGCCGCCGATTTCGGCGCATATACCTCGCGCAAGAGGTTTTTCGGTCAATTTGCGAAGAAAGGACTTCCCATAGCATTTCCTGTACCTACCTTTTCTAAGAATGGTGATAGTGGCATGTTTCATACCTACAAGAAATGGAAGCCTGTCAGGGAAGTGCTTGACATGGATGATTCAGGTCAAAGCATCTTTGACAGGAAGAAGCCACTATGCGAGAAAACCTTAAAGCGAATTTACGCAGGACTAATCAAATTCGTCGCCGGTGGAAAGGAAACCTTTCTTGTTAAGTATAATTCAATGAACCAGACAGGAAAATACACAGCTCCTGGAATTGACGAGCCTTGCCCAACTGTCGCTTGCCAAAACCGTCTGGGGATTGCCAATGTCAGCTTCATATCCAAGGCATTCAGTGGAGACCCGTATTCCAAGAACCAATCGATAGACATTCCTGCCGGAACTGTCACCACTAAGGATCACCATTTCTTTGTTACTGCTTACTATGGTAATGGAGGGAACCATTCTGTTGAATCGCCATGCCCTACGCTTACCACAAAAGACAGGCTGGGATTGGTTTCAAGTCGTTTTTTAGCAAATGAATATTCCGCTGGTGGTCAACTTTCCAGCATTGATGCACCTTGCCCTGCAGTATTGACAACACCGAAGCAAAAAGTAGTTGACTGCTTCTTGATGAACCCACAGTTCAACTCTGCAGGTGGAGATATCAATAAGCCGTGCTTCACTTTGATTGCTCGGATGGATAAGATGCCCCCTTACCTTATCTCCACAGAAAAAGGTATCGGTATAAGGATATTTGAAACGGACAGTGAAATGACTTGCAAGATAAAGGAGTTCATGGGCATGTACGGAATCATAGACATCAAGATGCGCATGTTGAATATAAATGAGCTGAAACGCATCATGGGTTTCCCTGACAATTATATCCTTGTGGGAACCCAGGCCGAACAGAAGAAGTATATCGGCAATGCCGTTGAAGTGAACATGAGCAGGGTACTCTGCGAGTCGCTTTGCACAGCTCTTATTTCCAAGGCAATAGCAATATAGAAATCAATATTAAAATCACAAGACGATGACAAAAGTTGAAATAACAGAATGGGGTGAACTTGCTATTGTTGAGAAACTTTTATCGGACTATACCCAACATACATCTGATAGGAAAGACCCACGTGTCGAACACGCAAGAAATTTATTGGAGCGTATCCGTCCGGCACTGGTTGAAGCAACAGAACAATTATAAAAATAAAGTTTATGAATTCAAACAATAAAGCAACAGTCCCGAAAGTTAATGACTCTTCCCATGGTACAGCTTTCTATTATCTTGCCACATGTTTATTGTTGCTGCTGATTTTAGATAAGCCATGCGAAAATCCTGCAAAAGGCTTCCGCCTGTATCTATATAAAGTGAAAAGGGTATGCAAGTTCTTCCTTGCCAACCTGCTTCCCTGGATTTTCAAGTATATAGATAAATATTATAAGAATAAAGATGAATTTTAGAAATTAACCGTATCAATACGCGAAACAAACAAAATTCTGTTTTACGAAATAATTATAATAAAAAGTTTTGCGAGATAAAATATTATACTTATATTTGCAGCTGTATAGCTGTATATACAACTATACAGGCATAAGTAAATACAACAATATGACAATACGTATAGTCGGACATACAAACATAAATTGACAGATATGACAAAGCAAGCAAAAATCATCTCGTTTGCCAACCACAAAGGAGGGGTTGGCAAGACTACCACTACTGCCAGTGTTGGCTCTATCCTTGCCTCTATGGGAAACAAGGTTTTGGTGGTGGACATGGATGCACAAAGTAATCTCACAACCTCCCTGTTAAAAGATAATCAAGTAGACCAGACTATCTATGATGCTCTTTCCGCCTCTTGCAGGGGAGCAGCTTACAATCTGGCAGTCTATCCGATAGCAGAAAATCTTGACATCGTTCCATCTTCATTGCGTTTAGCATCTGCTGATCTTGAACTCTCTTCTGTCATGGCAAGAGAACACATCCTCGCAGACATATTAAAAGGTAAGAAGGCGGACTATGACTATATTCTGATAGATTGTCCACCGTCTTTGGGTCTTCTTACTCTTAACGCAGTTACGGCATCAGATTTGGTTGTAATACCTCTACTTGCAGAAGTACTGCCTTTCCAGGGGCTTACTATGATCAGCGATTTTGTTAGAATGGTAAAGCAGAAGCTAAATCCAAAAATTGAGATTACCGGTATTCTCCTCACTCGCTGGGAAAAATCCAATTTGAGCAGACAGATCGAGGATGGTCTTAGGACCAAGCTTGGCGATAAAGTGTTCCACACCAAGATCCGAAAGAACATCAAGATTGCCGAAGCTCCTCTGGAAGCCGTCAATATTGTTGACTATGATCCGAAGAGCAACGGAGCTGCTGATTACAAGGCTTTCGTAGGAGAACTTTTAGACAGGACAAAGAACCTATAAATTTACATTTATGAGCAAAGGTATTAACAAAAACTCCATGAGCAGTCTTTTGGAAGGACTTACTTCTGTCAGGAGTACAACTCCGGAAGATAATCACCAGCCAAATCCAAGCTCCAATTCAAAGGAGAAAGTAACATCCATCCCAGGGGATAAACCGATATCTAAAGGTGGTTCAAAGGAAAGAATATGTACCTCCGTCGATAAGAACGTCATGAATAAGATACGTACCATATCAGAAACAGAGGGTATTCAAATCAATGAACTTATTACCTTAGGTCTTGACATGGTTATATCTAAATATGAAGAGACGCATGGGGCGGTGCGACCTAAAAAGATTAACAAAGGCAATATAGACAATATCTTTCGTTAAGGCAGGAAGTCCATACTACCATCTTTAGTACACATAAGAAGGACGAGCAATCAGTAATGGTCACTCGTCCTTGTATGTTTATGCAAGCAGAAATACCAGAATACATAATATGGAATTTATAGTCTTTCACTATTCAGGATAGTAGCTAATTGTTCTGCGGTGTGCCCCAGACGGAAGAAATCACTGATGTCCTTTTCCGATTTTTCACCAGAAAGAGGAAGCAGGACTCTTCTTACATTATATTTTCCAGTATATTCCTGTACTCGCTTTTTCGACTCACTTTGTCCTGTTGCATCCATATCATAAAGGATAACAATTGTCCGGAACCTTCCGACAAGTTGTTGCATAAGACTGTCAGGGAGCTTGGCAGTCTCGCTATTCAGGCATATCGCATGGAACCCATGTGCTGCCAGCGACATGACATCTTTCTCGCCACCTGTGATAAAGACATATTCTCCTTGTGCCGGCAGCTGTTTCCAGCCGAAAATATATGGTTTAGGAAGGACACCAGCATAGAGAAATCTGTTTTTGGAGCAGGGAGAATAGATTTTGATGCCATCATTGTTATTAAAGAGGTATCCAAAAGTCGGATACTTTGCTGTTCCATAAACAGTAAATTCCTTTCCATTCTCTTTTAACATTCTGCATGCCGAAAGGCTTGCAACATGATAGTGGTCCAGCGTATCCTGATCAATTCCATAACGCTGCCAAAAACACAGTTCCTCCATGGTAAAAGGCTTTTCCTTGTATTGGAATGAAAGTGCGGAGGAAGTCTCCGGTTTCTGTCTCTTTACAAGTCGTTTATAGATGGTTTCTGTTTGTGGAAATGGATTATTGAACAATCCCAGGCAAAGCTCTTTGTCTATCACCTTCAGGATATCCTTAAATGCAGTCTTTGCATTCATATTGCACAGTCTGGCCACAATGGCAAAGCAGTTGCCACAGAAGCTGCTATCGCCAAAATCCTGTAAATAATACTCCACTTGTCCGTATGTGTTTTTATTCGCATACAGATGGCATGACGGGCGGCTGTCTTCCCTGAAGGGATTTTTAAAGATTCTCTTCAGGCATACATCGCCTAAGTAATGTGTAAACACATCCAGTCCACCACCTGTCAGATAAAGAATTTGTTGTCTTTCGTTCATTTTTATCTTATTGAAATATAAATTTGATTGTTGATAATATTTCCCGTCTTGCCGATAGAGCAGCATTAGGTTTAATATTATTTGAAATAGAATTTGTACATTACATCATCTACCATATTCTTGTAGACGAAATTCATACCACATAGGTACATTGTTAATTCTTCCTTATCCTCGCAGTTAGCCTCCAGCACCGCCCCATAGATTAAATCAAAGTTTTCACAACTTGTGCAATTGAAGTCACCGCCGTCCGAGCTATCGAAGCCTTGATACTCTTCACCTTTATAAGTAAAGCTGTTATTTCCGTCTTCAACAACGTCTGTATCGCCTAACTCTTTTACATCTACTTTTGTATCGTTGTTCTCGATATATTCAGCGATAGCCTCTTTTACTATTTCTTTATATTCCTCTTCGTCGATATAGTTCATATCAATTACATCAGATTTTTGTTTGCTAAAATCATCGTAGTTATACAGATTTTGAACAAGCTCGCGGAAATCCTCTATATCTTTACCGCCGAATAAATCTTCAAATTGAAATTTAATACGTGCACGCTGCTCCTCCTCTTCGTCTCCAAGCATTTTGTGCCAAATATCGTTAGCCTTGTTGAGCAAATCATCCCACTCTTCTCTATCTTCTTCAGATAAAACAGAGTCCCACTTCTGCTCGTAATCTTCATTCTCGAAGAGTCCGTAAAAGAAGTTTGGGTCGTTCTCAGCCTCATTTTCAAGGTACTCTTTGAAAGAAATCTCTTTCATGTTATTGTTGAAATAGTAGTTTTCTTTAATTGCTGAAAGTACATTTGAATTCATCATGATTTTTGGCAGTTTTTACGGTGTGTCTCACCTTTTTATAATTTATGAAGTTTGTTATTTATTCTGGGCATCCCGATTCTCAAC
>NZ_KV817530.1:0-34025 GCF_001814685.1 Prevotella sp. HMSC077E09
TCTCTTCTTAACATGATGAGTCGGGATTAGGCGATTTGCTAAAATGACCATACCGTTTATAACTCATTGATAATCAATAGGGATTCATTGCATATTACTTAAACTTTTACCGACTTTTCGCCGATTATATACTTCCTCAAAGTATTTGACTATCAAACATTTGGGTGAATATTTTTACTAATACAGAAATAATAACACTGTATTTTCGCTCCTTCTATCTTTTTACAGGCAGCTTAATTATCCGACATCTGCGACTTTTTTAGAAGACTCCCCATGTAAGTCTTGTACGAGTTTTGTCGTTAGCCGGTCTATGGTCTTTTGTTGACCCTCTATAGTCTTCTGCTGCATTGCTATGACTGAGTAAAGTTTCTTTTTATCCGTGTCAGCTTCACTCTTTTGCCCCATGACAAGCCAATTAGCATCTACCCATTCAAAGTTTTCTATGATCCGTACTATCGTTTCATAATTTGGTACATTTCTACCCGAAATAATATTATTTGCCGAAGTCCAGGATATTCCCAACTTTCGGGCAAACGTACTAACCGTATGCCCCTCCTTCTCCATAATCTGTACGATTCTGTCTGTAATAGTTCCTTCTGCCATTTTTGGTCAATTATTAAAAAATGGGAGAAATAATCACCCATTTATTTGTTTATATCAAATAAAAGTTGCAACTTTGCGCTACGAAAGAATTTTTTCGCTACGAAAATAACTAAAATTATTGATGTGGCAATGAAAACATTAAAAAAGATTAGAAATGAAATTTACAGAGTACATTAAATCGCTTCCAAATCAGAGGAACGAGGTGATTATGGATTTGACAAAACTGTGTCGTGTGAACGAAAGTACGGTCTACAGATGGCTTCGAGGAGACTTTGTTCCTGATGCTTTGAAAAGAAAGGTTATCTCAGAGTATCTGAATATTCCAGAAAAGGAGTTGTGGCCAAATGCATAGTGAGTGTCAAAGCTGCGAGTTCCATCGCAACTGCATCAATGGGTTGTATTGCCTTAAACTGAAAAAGTATGTTCAATACTCCCTTAAAAAAGAATGTGAAACTAAAACAACAAACTTATGAAGACAAAAGACTTTGAAACAGCTATTGCTGCATTAAATGTAGGTATCGTTATCGATGAGATGAAATTGAGACATTCAGATGTCCGGCAAGTCATTGCACACCAAGGCAGCAAAGGAATCGTATGGGATGAACACGGTCGCGCTTTCACTACCAGTATAGAAAAAGAAGCGTATATCGCACCCAACGAGGATGGTGTATGGGAAAGCGTAAAAGGGTATCCTCTTAATCGAAATAAATTGTATGACCTTAAATTCGATTAACAATGATCAGTATACGAAAGACTATGAAGCTGTCTAAAAGAAAGGCTGGCGCAAAAGAAATCCGTATTCGTGGTATTTTCAAAGTAAAACCAGTATTCACCCCTACTTGGCGAAAACGATGGAGAGAGGGAGTCGCGAAAACATTAAGAAATTTTCTAAAAAATGTTCATTGACAAAGATGGCTGGGGAAATTACTCCATACAAGAACTCACGGATAAAGAGCTTAAACTGCTCCGCACTGCATTACAAACCTATGTTCAGTGCAATTTTGGTCATGTAGACAAAGCTGACCGTCTGCGAATTTGGAAATTTGACAGGGAATTCAACAGTATAATGAAGCATGAAAAGTAATGGCAAAAATAAGCGGTGGACCGCACAAGAGGCAGAGTATATCCAACAAAGCCTTGGCAAGGTCTCGTTTGAGGATATGGCTGCCTACCTTGGTCGCAGCCCGATGTCCGTCAGACTTTTTGTTCTGCGCAGGAGAATGACTCCTGGCCCATTGGTTAAACGCAATTTATTGATGGAGATGCTGAAGCTGAAGTTTAGGCATCCCGAAGAATTTACCCCTACAAGGGCTTTTTATAAAGAAACTGGTATCGGGCAACGCCGTTGGTGGGATTTGTACTACGGAAGAAAATCAATCACAGGAAAGGAATACACCGCAGTGGCGGAGTACTTGGGTATAACCATTCAGGAAGCGTTTGAATCACGCCAGTTAGAATTATTTGAGGAAAAATAATATGGTAGATAAATTATTCATTGAAAAGGTAAAATCTGCTTTGAACATTGTGAATGTGGTCGAGTCCTTTACACACTTGCATAAAGCTGGTGTGAACTATAAGGGAGTCTGTCCATTCCATGATGATCACACACCGTCTATGGTGGTAAGCCCTTCAAGGCAGACTTACCATTGTTTTGTTTGCGGAGCGAGCGGTGATGTCATCTCGTTCGTCCAACATCATCTTAACTTGAGCTTCATCGAAGCCTTACGTTGGTGCGCCACCTTAGCAGGGCTGGAGTTCCCACAGAAGGAGATGAGTCCTGAAGAGGAAGCCAAGTATAAGCAAAAGGAAGCACAGCGTATTGCTATCGAGGCAGCAGCAAAGTTCTTCCAAAAGAATCTATCTCAAGCCGAGAGTTTTTTGAATAACCGTGGGTACAAATTAGATGACAAAGCATTGTCCGACTTCGGTGTTGGCTATGCCCCAGTGGGCAATGTGGCAATGAATACGCTCACTGCTGCTGGTTACTCACTCGACCGATTGAAGGAAGTCGATGTTGTCGGTTCTACTGAAGGTAGATTCTACGACCGGTTCAGAGACCGTGTAATGTTCCCTTTCTATGATATGCAGGGACATATCATAGGTTTTTCAGGACGTATCATTACACCAAGGGAGGGTGTTGGTAAGTACGTGAACACAGGAGAAACACCCCTCTTTACAAAAGGTAAGCACATTTTTGGTCTTTACCAGGCAAGAAAGGCCATCGGCAAAAAAGGCTACGCTTATCTTGTAGAAGGCCAGTTCGATGTTATGTCCCTTCATAAGGTTGATGTGGAGCACGTAATCGGTGGAAGTGGAACTGCATTTACAGATGACCAGATAAAGCTACTTCTTCGCTTCACGGACTCTATCGTCATGGTCTATGACGCAGACGCAGCAGGTGTCAAGGCTTCGCTGAAGAATTGTGAGCTGCTATTGAAAGCCGGGGCAAAGGTCAAATGTATTCGTCTCCCGAAAGGAACAGACCCCGACGAATTTGCCAAAGCTAATGGAGAGGCGACGCAAGAAAAGCTCAAGGAACTGACAGAACCTTTCCCAAAGGCTCTCAAAAGAATGATGATACCTCACGGCTGCAAGGACGAGACAGTTATTGCCGACTGCCTGAATACGATATGTTCGCTTGTTGCTTGCGTTCAGGACGCAGCTCTGAGATTGGAGTATATCAAGTCCATTGCAGTCGATTTCAAGAGCAAGATCGGCATCATTGACGATAAGGTCAGAGGCTTACGTGCCAAGGTTAAGGAGGCATTGCCTCAAACCAAGACGCAGTCGGGTATCTTTGGTATTGATGCACTAAAGGAGAATCTTGAAAGCGACCGCCCTGGTATTCTAACCTCGGTTATGCAAGAATTTCTTGACGGTTATGGTGAAGAACCTATCGTCTACATCGCTGGTCGCCCATCCAGCAACGACATTCAGGAGCTACGCCGTGTTTATTGCTATTTTGCATCATCAGAAACAGGCTGTAGCATTAATGCAGACGGCGAGGAAAGCGACTATCTAAGCACGCTTGCCGAGATGTTTCGCTCAGGCATCAATATTCAGATGACCTACAACGACTCCACTGGTTCGTTCGTTGATTATTACATCGGGCTGCATGGCAGGTTCTTAGAAACTTTCCAAGGAGATAAAGTCCCCCTCGTCTCTCGATGTATTGAACTCACATCTTATGCAGAGGATACGGTAATCACGGTAAACCGCAATCACTACTGTTCAAACCTGAAACTCACCAAGGGACAGTTTGACGAACTGAGAAAGCCTTTCGTTTCCAAGCGAAAGGCAGCGATGAAAGTCAGTATGCAAGCGGATAACCTCGACGATGAAGAGTTCGACGTAAACGAGCCTCCTGATTATGTAATGGAGAATGAGGACTACCGAAAAATGTGGAAAGAGTGTGGCTATTATCCCCGTTTAAATAAAAAGAGCGAACCTGTATGCTATATGTTCCGCAACAAGAACGGTAATGGAATGACACAGGTAGCCGACTTCTTTATGACTCCGCTGCTTCACATCTTTTCTGATGATTTCGAGCAAAACAAGCGTGTGCTTCGTATCAACCGTCGTTTCTATGATACTCCCATCTACATAGAGATACCTTCCAAGGCAATGCTGAAGATGTCTTCGATAGAAGAAGTGCTTATCAACTATGAAGCAGTGAACTTTAATGGCGAGGAATGGCAATGGAAAGCTATAAAGACATATATGAGCCGACACTTCGTGATGTGTTCCGAAGTTAAGACATACGGTAACCAGCAGAGTGAAGGAATGAGTCGTAAGGCTGACGAGCAGTTCTTTGCATTCGCCAATGGTATATTCCATAATGTAGAGGGGAAATGGCAGTTTGAGCCAGTCAATGAACTGGGAGTTGTCACACACAACAAGAACAACTACTATCTGCCAGCATTCTCAACGATATATGCCGGCAGTGGAAAGCATTCAGATAAGTACGAGCTTATCAGCCAGCTGGTATATAAGGAAGTTCCTGCGGAGAAAAGGGTTACCTTCGAGAAGTGGGCATCGTTGATGGACCAGGTCTACAAAATCAACGACAATGGAAAGTGGGCACTTATATTCGCCATCATGTGTGCATTCCGAAGTAACATTCACTGCATCGACCGTTTGTTCACCGCGCCGTTCTTTATGGGTCCGATGTCTTCAGGTAAGACACAGATTGCCATATCCATTCGCTCCCTCTTCATTTCCCCCAATATTCCTATCTTCAACCTGAATACAGGTACAGATGCTGCCATGGCCACCATTATGGGTATGTTCAAGGATGTCCCGGTAGTGCTTGACGAATACAACAACAAGGACATCAGCGATAATAAGTTTCAGGCATTGAAAGGTATCGTATATGACGGTGATGGAAAGCAGAAGCGTAAGGGTACATCAGGAAGGGAAATAGAAAACGACAAAGTGTTTGCCCCCGTTGCTATCTGCGGACAGGAGACCCCACAGCGTGATGACAATGCTTT
This sequence comes from Prevotella sp. HMSC077E09, assembly GCF_001814685.1. NCBI lineage: Bacteria > Pseudomonadati > Bacteroidota > Bacteroidia > Bacteroidales > Prevotellaceae > Prevotella > Prevotella sp. HMSC077E09. The sequence goes on from NZ_KV817530.1 coordinate 5,097, forward strand.
GATGAGCCGTGTTATTGTATGCGAAGTCCCCAAGCCTCGCAATAGAACACAGGAGGAAGTTCGTATCTTCGAGGAGTTGAAGACCATTGAAGACCCCAATAAGGTCGGGCTTTCAAATGTGCTGCTTCAGATATTGGAGCTTCGCCCAATGTTTATGGATCATTTTCGACAACTCAAGCAAGAGGCGTACAATGAATTAAAGCAAGATGTTATCAACTCGGGCGAAATGGATCGTTTAATGAAGACTGCTTCGCTGTTCCTCGGCACGGTGAAATTGATAGAGCAATATTCCAGCCTTCATCTTCCGTTTACATACGCAGAGTTCTTCAAGATTACGCAGGAGAAAATCAGATTCCAGCTCTCCCTCATCCGTAGCACGGATAAGTTGGCTATGTTCTTCACGGCCGTCAACAATATGATCGACACGAAGCAAGTCATCGAGGGTCGTGAGTTCCTCATCGAGCAGCCAAAGAAGGTTACTGGCAAGGATTCCCGAGGCGACCAGCATACATTTACATTTGAGCCTGATACGAACATCATGTTCATCCGTCTCAGTTCGGTATTCAGCATCTTCGACCGCAGCGGATATAATAGTGAGGGCAGCACGCTGTCTACCATCGAGCAGAACCTACGCAGCCACCCCTCATACATCGGCACTGTCCCCTCACGCCGATTCACATGGGAGGAAAGTATTGAGATAGCAAGGGCTGATGATCAGGAGACAATGGTTAAGGTGATGAAGCCGAAGAGTACATCTACAAGTGCCATCATCATTAACTATGACAAGTTCAGAGAATTATATAGTATTGATTTCAGGCGTACATTTGCGCCCGAACCTGAACCCGAAGTAAAGAAAGAAGATAATGTGCGGACAAATACACATACACCAACCACACAAGACCTCCCTTTTCCTCCTTCAGACGGTGATGATAGACCATTCTAACATATTAAAATGGGGTTGATAAATATACTTAAACAAGTATGTAATCCCCCAATTTAACTATGTAAAGGTACTAAAAAAAGCCGATATTACCAAAGAAAAACCATATTATTTTTAGCCAAAAATAGGCTATAATTTTCCTCAATTGAGCCGTGCCAGTTCGGATGAATAGGTACGGCTTATTTCATTTCTACACCTCACGAAATCGGCGCAAATTCCCCCGTACCCCCTAAAATTTCAAAAAAGCAAGGAAAACACGAGTTTTGAAAAATAATTTTCAGAAAAACACCGTCCTACAATCCTACAAATCAAATTATTTTCAAACCTATAATCTTATATATATCTTTATAAATCAAATAGTTATGTGTTATTATTAGTATGTATGTAAAGTTGATTTTGTTTGTAGGTTTGTAGGACGATGTAGGAAATAGGTTTTTTACCGTTTTTCTCCGTTTCGATTTCATCATCCTACAAAATATCCCTTTTTGTAGGTTTGTAGGATGATATTTTTGAGTGGTATAATATAACATTTGAGTGATTAAATTTTATTATATCGTTGATTATCAGTATCTTTGCATTATTAAAATTTAAATTGTAGGAATGTAGGACGATAGGAACGCAAAAAACTAAAAATGAGTATGGAGAGAAAAAAATGGGTTCAAAAACGTGTGGTGTCTATTCGGATAGAACAGTACCTCGCAGAATACATCTCTGCAAAATATGGGAAGGATGCTACCACTGGTGGCATCAAGATACCATGTAGCACAGACTTATACTTCTGCGTTTGGGAGCATATGACCAAGCAGCGCACCAACCAGCCCAATGTCGTAGACGGCAACCTCCGCATTCATCTACCACTCCGAAAGGCAGGATCAGTATGCAGCCCTTGGAAAGACCCTGCCTATTACAACTACCTCTCTGTGGCTGCTACAAAAGAGATTGAAACTCAAATCCGACGAATGTTCAATTTTGAGCTGCATCGTGTTCTGTTGGAGAACGAGGAGTTCGGACGGCAGCGAAGGAACCTTGATGTCATCTACGATTTCATTCACACCTATCAGTTAAAGTCTATCTCCTCAGATGCGCTCTTGAAGAATTATTATCGCTTCCGCAATCGTCTCCGACCTAAGAAGGTGCGCAAGTACCAAAAAGTTGCATCCAATTAAAGTTTTTTAATACAGACCGAACTATTGTTTTTGTCATTCAAATATTGCAGACTATGTTAGAGTTCTTAAATACCGTTCAAGTGCGTCTTGTTAATCCGGATAAACACGGAAAGAAAAATGTGTATGATTTTGTCGCAGACACTTTCTCTTACATACCACAATTTACTGACAATGATGCCGGTAATTATTGGAATTGTGATAAGACCTTAGTGATAGACCTCCCCGACGAGGAAGTTCGCAGGGAATTCTCTATAGAACGAAGTGCCATTGTTACAATCAAGACATCAGATAGGAAAGCGCATTCAATTGGTACTCCCGATATTCCTGCACGAGTTCAGATTTCCTCAAATCTTACCTCTGCCAACCTTACAATCAAGTGCAAAATGCTTACAGACCCTCTTTTGTAGGTCTTTTGCCTACACCTTATTATATAGTACATTCGCATCAAAAATAATTTGATGAACGAATTACAGAACTTACTTGTATCAGGTAAGCCTCTATGGATTACTGTAGATGGCTTCCGTCAAGCCATGCTATCCGTATTCCCTTTGCATGGAAAAATTGACGATAAAGCTGGGCCTAAGTCTGCTCTTGGATTTTCTAAGGCTGAGTTGGAGTCCTACTTGAAAGACCACACTTGGTATCAGTTTGAAACCCACATAGCTCTTCAGGAACTTATCAAGGTGCTTGCACAGGAAGAGGGGTCCGCAGCAACACTCACAGACGAGTTTGATGATGAGCAACTTCCCGATAACTCTATTGCCTATCATCGTGTGTTCGGCACAGTGATGGCAGAGAGTTATTGGTGGTTTTCTTCCAAGCAGCTCGAAGCTGACCTCATCGCAGCTGAAGCCAACCCACAGATTTCTTGCCACTTTCTTCACATCAACTCTCCCGGCGGAGAAGCCTGGTATCTTGACCGTCTGAGCGAAACACTTCGCAACTGTCAAAAACCAATCCTCACATTCTATGAGCAGATGTGCTGCTCTGCAGGATACTATATTGGTTGTCATGGCGACCGTATCTATGCGCTTACAGAGAACGATTATGTAGGTTGCATCGGCACAATGTGCAGTTTCTATGACTTCGAGGATTACTTTGCCAAACTCGGTATCAAGAAGGTGGAAGCCAAGGCTACTAATTCAGACCTCAAGAATAAGACTTTCGATGACCTCCGTCATGGAAAACCAAAGACGTTCGTCGAAAACATCCTTGACCCTCTCAATGCCCAGTTTCTCGCAGAGGTAAGGGGGCAGCGCAAGTTGCTGGCAGAGCTGCCCGAAGATGCCCCAGTACTTCGTGGCGAGACTTTCTACACGCCACAAGCTGTGGAGATAGGTCTTGCCGATGGTAGCAGAACTATGGCGCAAGCTGTAGCAGAAGCAATGACAATGGGAAGTGAATATACCAATGCCAATAATTTGAAGACTGCCATATATAATATTTAATTTTTTAGTTTTTAGTTTATTATGAATTTCAAAGAAAAGTTGAAAAGCGTTCTTGACCTCTTGCAGCTCGGCAAGAAGTTCGAGGACAAGACTCTTTCTCAAGAGGAGTTCAATTCTGTTGTGGCTGAATACCAGAAGAAGTATCAGACTACTCTGAATGATGATCTTGCTGCGGAACAGGCGGCCAAGCAGACCGCACAGCAGGCTGCCGAGTTCCAGCAGATGCTCAACACCATTCAGTCAGTTATTAAAGGTGTAGACCCTGCGTCTAAGGAGAACGAGAATCCCGAAGAGGAGCAGCCACAAAGCAATGCCACTCTTGAGGGTATTCTTGAGTCGCTCAATGCTATGCGTGCCGACTTCCAGGCACTTGCAAAGAAGCCTGAAGAGGACAAACCAACACAGACTATTACGGTTTCTCCTGTTAGCATCAATGGCTTTGGCAACACACCTAAGTATCTCTTCGGTGTAGAACACCCGATGTTCTCGATGAAAGACCGCTGGAATCAGATTGCAGCTAATCCTCGTGCTGCAGCAGCCTTGCCTGAAGTGGACGAGCAGGTGGATGGTGTTGCCTTCTACAAGGCTGCCTACGGCTTTGCCAAGTCGCTCAAGGCTCGTTACCAGTACCTTCAGGAGAACAAGTTGCTCGATGCCCCAGCCCTCGCTGCTGGTAAGTATGCCACCAACTATGAGGGTGTGGACAAAGCAGGTGTCGGCGACCAGTTCATCGTTCTTCGTCAGGACGCACTCATCGCTCGTGTGCTCCAGCTTCGTGATATGACCCAGTACTTCCCAGTGGCCTATGGCTATCAGGATAGAGGTCTTGTTTTCAATGCCTTCTTCGACGAGGTTTCACAGGCTTATCAGACCGGTGAAGTCTTCAAGGGTGGTATGAAGATCGAGAACCACATGGGCTACGTTGATGATGCCATGATCAAGATGGAATGGGGACCAATGAAGGAGTTGGAACGCAAGTACATCGGTTATCTCAACAAGGAAGGCTCTGACCCTATCAAGTGGACAATGATTGAGTATCAGTTGCTCAACACCCTCACCACTGCACAGGTGGAGCAGAACAAACGCCGTATGCGTGGCATCTATGTGAAGCCCGAGGCTGGCGTAGCTGGTTCTTATCTGAATGCAGGAACAGGTATCCTCTATACCTTGCTTCGCTATGTACACCAATACGACATCAAGCCACACGTAGACGAGGACTACCGCAGCTACACACAGGCAACGATGTTGCCTGCCGTTCAGGAGTTCCTTGCCGATGTCCGCAGCACCGTTACCGAGGATATGGATATCGACCAGCACGTTATCTACCTCAACAAGAACCATCAGGGCTGGTGGATTAAGAATGTCCGCACTACCTATGGTAAGGATACCGACTTCAATGGTCCGATGGGTGCGCTCAACGTAGTGCCTGACACTACCACGCACATCATTTGGCTTCCTTACCTCGGCCAGCTCCCATTCATGATGCTGCATCAGCCCGGTAACCTCCAGTTCTTGGAGTACATCCCTGGAGAGATGCTCGCAATGAAGATGCAGGAGCAGATGGAGCAGGTGCGCGCTTGGAGTACTTGGAAGGAAGGTTGCTCGGCTTCATTCACAGGTCGTCGCTTCGATAGCCGTGATGCTATGGATAAGAACGCCTACGAATGGCAGCAGATTTTCATCAACCTCTTCGCTGCAACCATCAAGGATAAGGTGGACGGCAATGATGGTTTTTGGCAGGTTACGGGTGCAACCACTACCGCTGATACCATTACCGACATCGTCAATGCCAAGAATGGTGTAGCCTACTGCATCGAGGCTGGTGTGGCAGAGCATCTTCCAAAGATTGCTAAGTCTGGTAAGTTTGCCAATATCTCGGATGCCTTCACGGCAACGAAGGTGGGCGACTACATTATGGTTATCATCGGCAACGATGGCAACTTCCGTGAGTTGGAGCGTTGCGTAGGTGGCAAGCGCACCATCAACAAGGAGTTGCAGCCTAATGTTCCGGGCGGACGATAAACCTCGGCCATTTTTTAGTTGTTAGTTAAATGATAGTTGAACGTAGGGAGTCTGCTTTAGGGCAGCTCCCTGCAAAAGCAAAAGAAAAATGAAAAAGCCAAACATTCAAAAACATTATCGTGCGTACAATCCTTTGAAGGGACTTAACTACGCCAATCGTCAGGCTCGCAATATGTTCATGGTCATGTTTGCGGTCTTCGGCGTGGTCATGCTACTGGGTGCCTTGGTGGACCATTCGATTGGTGCAGCAGCAGGTTCCGGTCTCTCGTTAGCTTCCATGGCCATGCTTGGTCATATCGACGATGTGTCCGACCGTGATACCCACGGTAGCGACATCTCTTACATCGTCTATCTTGTTGCCCTCGACCAGATCGACCGCACCAAGGAGTTCCCACAACCCAACGCACAGCGTGAGGTTGCACCAATTCCGTTGAAGAAGGGAGAGATACCGCACTACTTCGAGGCACACGACATTCCTACATTCACAGGAACAACCGAGAAGGGTGACATCACCACCACAGGCGAAAACCAGTTTGTTATCATCATGGGTGGCGCACGAGTTCCGCTCTACAACTTCATCGAGGAGTATGGTGGTGGCAAGTTTATTATCTTCTTCAAACACATCAAGTCGAAGGAATGGTATATCATCGGAGAGTTGGAACGCCCTATCATCCTCTCGAACACAGAGACCAAGGACGATAAGGACGGCCGGTACACCACCTTTACCTTCAAGCGTTCTTCAGTAGATTTACCGCTGATCTACACAGGCAACCCTGCTATGAACGCATCAACGGAGGTGTCGGCAGGTGCTACGGAGATTGCCATCACGGCATCTTCCAACACCTATAAGATTGCCAACGGTACAGGCTCGGCAGCGGTTATCGCCACTGTTTCAGGTCTTACTGCCACCGATAAGGGTCGCTACATTACCCTTGTTGGCGCAGGAACTGATAAGCCAGCTACCGTTACCGACGGCACTACCTTCGTATTAGAGAATGGTGCTACATGGACGGCGAAGGAAGGGGCTACCCTTACACTCCGCATCCTTGATACAACGACCTTAATCGAGGTATCTCGTACCGAAGTATAATCTTTATGGGTTAGAGAGGGTAACTTCTCTAACTCCTTTAACTCCTTTAATTATGTATAGTGTAAAAGAGAAACTCAATCATTTTCGCCAGCTGTCAAACCCCTCGGTTGCCGAGGCCGACCTTGCGCTATTGAAGGATAAGTCTCCAGGCAACAGTAATCTCATTCGCTACGGTCTTGCTCCAAGCAAGAACGCTGAGGATATTCTGTTCGATTTGCTCGATGTTGTTACGCACGACGAGATTGTTCGCAATCGCCGTGAATTCCTTGCAGCACAGGAAGCCGAGGAAGAAACAGACAATATCCCTGATGGTGATGATAATCCTAACCCTGATGGCGAAAAGAATCCTGATGATGAGAAGAAGAATGAGACGCCAGTTATCGAAGGCGAGAAGCAAGAGGACGAAACCCCAAAGGATGACGATAATCCTGCTGATGAGAAGCCTACCGACGAAACTCCTGCACCTAAAGCCAAGGAAGTGGAACAACCCAAAGAGGAGACTCCCACAGAAACGACCGAGGAAGCAGAACAGGTAACAGTTCCTGAAGAAGCTCCTGCACCTGAAGCTGAGGAAGTGGAACAACCCAAAGAGGAAACCTCCACAGAGATAGTAGAAGAAGCTGAGCAGCCAGCAACTGAAAAAAAAAGTACCTCACCAAAGAAGAAGAGTACCCAAAAGTAGACTGGACTAATCTTCTCGATGCCGACGTGCAGATGGCAACCGTTATCTACAACGACCGCATCAACACTTGGCGACAGATGAAGCAGCTCGACGAAGTGCTTGATAAAAATCCCACAGCCCAAGCCGTAGCTGATATGGCAGAGCTAAGGATCAGAAACAATCAGGCCTTTGCCGAGCTGCAATCATTCAACGATACGGGCAAGTTTCTCTGTAAGCACCCTATACTCTTCGGACGCTCCGAGATTGCCCAGCTCATCAAGTTGCTACGCCAAGCCCCTGCCGAGTTCCTCCGTCAGCATAAGAATGTCCTCGATAACATCAAGCGTTATCGCTCCTATCTCAAGCGTAGCGATAGAAAGGATAAACGCACCGCCGACCGAAATAACCTCGAAAGGCACCAGGAAAGGGAGCGACTTTTCAAAATGGTTCTTGAACAACAAAATAAATAATTACAATGGAAAATAGTATAAAAGTTTTTAATTTGGGTGGTCTTCCTACTGCCCCGCTGGACTCTTTTATCGAACTTCAGGAAGATTTCAAAAAGCCTGATGCAGACAAATTATCGAAGTTGCAGATGCTCATCATCACTCGTGGCTTCAAGTATTCATTCAAAGTATGGAAAGACCCTGACGGTAAGCTGTGGATTATCGATGCACACCAAAGAAGGAAGGCTCTTCTCGGGCTTCGCTCCTATGGCTTCAAGATTCCCGACATTCCCTATGAGGAAATACAGGCTTCTAACAAAAAGGAAGCTGTAGAGGAAATTGCAGCATATAACTCAGAGTTTGCGCAGAAGAATCCCGATACCCTTTTATTCACGAAGTACAATATTAGTGTCGATGACCTTGCCAAGTTCAATCTTGGCTATGAAGTCAAGCAAAATGATTTCTCCATCGGAACTGATAAGTTGTTTGCCACAGAGAATGATACCACAGAGATACAAGAGGACACCGTTGATACCATTCCACAAGAGGATAGTGATGTCTTTGCCCGTCCTGGTGATGTCTTCCGACTTGGCAACAATAGACTGATGTGTGGAGACTGTCGTTCAAAAAAGGATATTGTTACGCTGATGAATGGACGAGTTGCTGATATGATTCTCACAGACCCTCCTTATAATGTAAATTATGAAGGTGGCGGAGATAGTAAACTTACGATTCAGAACGACTCAATGGAGAATGATTTGTTTCTCCGCTTCTTGCAGTCTGTATTCAACGTGATGTTTTCCATTATCAAAGCAGGAGGTTCTTTCTATGTATTCCACGCAGACTCTGAAGGCGAGAACTTCCGCAGAGCCATTCGGGAAGCAGGATTCAAGATTGCACAATGCTGCATTTGGGTAAAGGATTCCCTTGTAATGGGACGTCAGGACTACCAATGGCAGCACGAACCATGCCTATACGGTTGGAAGCCTGGGGCTGCGCATTTTTGGAACTCTGACAGAAAGCAGACAACCATTTGGAATTTTGATAAGCCAAAAGCTAACAGAATCCATCCAACTATGAAGCCTATTGCGCTGATGGCATACCCAATTACCAACAGCACTAAAAACGGCGATATAGTTGTTGATGTGTTCTCTGGGTCAGGTTCTACAATTATGGCGTGCCAACAGACCGACCGTATTGGCTATGGAATGGAAATAGACCCAAAATACGTGTCAGCAACTGTAAGAAGATACATGGCTATGTTCCCACAGCAACCTATTCTGTTGGAAAGGGACGGTAATGTGCTTTCTGAGGATGACACCAAAAAAATAGTTCTATGTCAGAATTAGCGCAAAAGGAAGTACTATCAGATGAGTATGTAAATCAAGTCAGAACGTTCGGGGCATTAAATTATACTCCCGAACGTATCTGTCAGTTACTCGGTCTGAGAAAAGCCAAACGTATAACCTTGTTGTACCGCATAACTATTCCTGGTGATGTGTATTGCGAAGCCTATCAGCAAGGGCTTGCGCTTGGTGAATATAATATTGACGCAGAGCTTGCTAAAAAAGCAGAGAAAGGGGATAATGATTCTATTACTTTGCTTGAGGAACGCAAGAATGAGCGTGCCGAAAAAGACCTGCGTATGAAACTCTTTGGAATATGAAAAGTGAAATAGAGAAATTAGACTCCATACACCCTGACCTTATCTCCGCATTCTTGACGAATGGGGACTGTGAGGGCATTACTAAGGATGTAAAGTTATTCTTACAGCAACTCCAATGGTCTGCGGAGATATTCGAGCATGAGCGTAACATAACAAGAGCAGCCAAAAAACTGAAGCTCCGTATCAATGCAGAGCAACGCATAAAGATAGAGGAGCGCACCTGTATGGCAAGAATCTATCAGGCTATCAACTACTTTCAGGTTGATTGTAATGTTCCTATAAAGGTTTGGGAAAGCAACTTTGCCAATAAATATGAGGATTTAGCCAAACTCTGCGCTCTTAATCGCGACTATAAGGGTATGAAATCTTGTTACGATGCAGCCCTTGAGTGCCGTCGTAGGTCTTCAGAAATAGCAGAGGCAGACAGGGACTTAGGAGTTCTCTTCTTAATTTCTCCTGAGCTAACCCCCGAGGAACTTGGCTTCTCGAAGAAGAACCTCAAGGAGATTGCAGCCAAGCACAACCAAGGCTTTTATATTACACTTATCGACTCCCTGCCTATCGAGAACAAGGAAAGGAAACGCTTGCTGCGTGATGCTGATATTCAGGATGCCGAAATCGTGGAGGAATTGCCCAATGACTGATATACAACAAACAGAACAGAGTACGCTCGACTTTGAGCATTACTATATGAACCGTGTGCAGCTGCTGGCTAACATCATCGACCCCAATATGCTCTATGCCGAGTGGGCGCGTGCCACAGGTAAGACGGAGGGAGTGATTGTGCCACGGCTTATCCGTGTGGCGAACGATATGCCAGGCGAGCTGTCGTTCCTGGTACACAAGACCTACGTTGCCCTGATGACGAACGTATGGCCGAACATTCAGGCATCGTTCTCTCGCCCCGTGATGGTGAACGGCAAGCAGCGTGCGATGCTGGAGTATGGCATCGACTATGTGGTGGGCGAGGCAAAGCTGCCCTCGCACTTCCGTCGCCCACGTTACCCCATAGCCTATGCTAAGCACTCGGTTATCTTTCGCAACGGAGCGCACCTGCAACTCGTGTCTTCCGACCAGCCCGAGAGTGTGGCAGGTCGTAATGCCGTACACGCCTTCGTGGAGGAGATGAAGCACAACAGCGGCGAGAAGCTGAAGTCGCGTCTGTTCCCTTCGCTCCGTGGTGGCTCGGCAGAGATAAGACGGTCGGCCTACTACGAAGGTGTTACAGGTGTGAGCGATACGGCTCGTGTCGATTTGGGCGAAGACGATTGGTTCGAGGAATACGAAAACAAGATGGACCGCCAGCTCATCGAGGAGATAGCCAGCGTGTCGCTTGCCATCAACCAGTCGCTGTACAAGCAGTTCACCCTTCAGCAGGAGCTGCGCAACACAAAAAATCCCGTTGTGATGGAGAAGATACGACTGGAAACCGAACGGCTCAATGCCTTTGTGGCACGATGGAAGCCACGCCTTGCCGATATGCGCCGTAATGCCATCTACTATATCCGTGCATCATCGTTCTGCAATAAGGATATTCTCGGTCCCAAGTTCTTCAAGACCCAGCTCGACACGCTCGATATGGATGAGTTCCTTACGGCTATCTGTGCCATTCGCCACAAGGAAGTAACCAATAAGTTCTTTACTACCTACGACCACGAGCGACATCAGTTCAAGGACAGCTATATCTATGACCAGATATTGAAGTTCGACCTCAAAGACCAGTTCCTGCTCACGGCACGCTACCTGCGCCACTACGATAAGCGAGAACCGCTCTACATAGGCTACGACCCGGGCAACTTCCAGTCGCTCATCGTGGGGCAGAAGAAAGACTATGGTAACCGCTTCGACATCATTAAGGAGTTTTGGGCATACATTCCCGACGACCAGCAGAACCTTGCACAGCAGGTGTACTCGTTCTTCGGCACAGATGCAGTAAATAAGGTTATCCACCTCTACCCCGACCGTGCCGGCAACAAGACACGTGAGGAACTGGAGCAGATAACCACCGACTCGCTTACGATGAAGGCAGCCTTGGAAAGTTACGGCTTCTCCGTTATTCTTTACAACGACGGTGCGCCTACTATCTATCATTGGCAGCAGTTCCGCCTGTGCCAGTTGCTCTTTGGCGAGAAACTTCCCTTGCTCCCCAAGGTGCGTATCGATGAGAACGAGTGTCCTAACCTTTGCAGTGCTATCCTTATCAGTCCGCTCAAGAAAACCAACGGCAAAATAGAGCTTGACAAAGCCTCGGAGAAGAAGGAGGAACTGAAACGGCGACCAGGGCTAACGACGCAGCTCCCAAGTGCAATGATTTACCTGCTTTATGGCCTTTATTCCGACCTTATCAAGAAAGAATTAAGCAGTTATCCCGATGATTTGCCCGAAAACATAGCCATTTAAGCCCCAATAATGTAGCAAAAGCAACATAAAAAGTTGGCAAAAATAGGCAATAATAAGGGCTATTTACATAGGTCAAAAAGTTACTTTGTTGAAAATCAACGGTTTGCGTTCTGAAAATCAAAAATAAAAATGTCCAAACGACGGAGGGGTTCACGCACCGCTGATTTTGGATATTGAGGTGCAACCTCTCAAAAGCACGGAAATATGACGCCAGCCCCCATCTTCCGTCCTTTGCCCACATAGGGAAATTGCGTAATTTCGCAAGTGATGAAGAAGGCAATCGAAATGGACGGCATCAATGCGATGCAATGGGCAAGGGAGATAAGCAAGCTCCCCGGGGGCGACTTCACGCTGTGCTTCTTCCCTTATTCGAGGTCGCAGGGTGTGGCTGGGGATAAGCTCATTGTGAAGCCTCATTGCAAGTACCGCACACAGCTACCACAGGATAGGTTTGGCGTGGACTCGGAGAACTATTTTCTGTTTGAGGATGAGCATGGAGAACCTAAGATGTGCTACCGCATACTCATCAGGTATATGGGCTTCCCACAGGATGGATATAAACTACACAAGATAAATTGGTTATGACAGACAGTATAGAACTATACGGCAATGCCGGCACATACATTATGGACGGTAATGTACTATCCTTTCAGATAGGCGAGGGCAAGCAGGTGTTTGGAACACCTGGACTGCTCGTACCGCAGGGCAGACAGTTAGCCATGCACGAACACCAGTGGCTCAGTGTCAATGGTTACCAAGTCTGTATGCGTGGAGTGAACAATGCACTGTGCGATGAAGTAACAATGGAAATCAAGGAGAATCGTCTGCTACCACGCCTATACAGCAAGGAGATTAAGATGCTCTACGGTCATGGTCCATGTGCCTATATGCAGACGATAGAGGGTGGCAAGATGAAGCGTGAGTACCTTGCGCTACCCGAGTGGGACGAGTGGATGAATACCTGGTGTGAGCGTGGGATGGAAACCTCTGCACAGGCTTTTGCCAAGACCTGCATCAAGAACTTCTACTACTTTGGCGACTTCTTTGTGAAATGGCGTTTTGCACGTGGTAAGCGATTGGGGATGCAGCCTGTGGCTGGGCTGGAAGCGATGGAGAACAAGCACTGCCGTCTTGCCACCACACGGCAGGATGTAGCCTACGAGATGATGAACTACAACGACTTTCGTCATATAGCGGTAGGTAGATGGACGTATGGCGCAAGCAGCTACAAGATATACCCTAAGTTTAATTTGTCAGAAGTAGACAATTATCAGTTCGCTGCCGTTTCCCACCATCGGGAGAAATCGGTCGATGAGTTCTACGGTGTGAACGAAACCCACCAAGGCGCACGCCCATATATCCAAGGCAGCAATAAAACCGCTACCTATATCAACTCCTTCTTGCGTAATTCGCTGGCTGCCAAGATACACATCATTATCCCCAACGCGTGGGTATCGAGCAAGCGCAACCAGCTAATGAAATTGTGCGAGGAAAATAAAATCCGCAAATCGAAGAAGCAGGAGATGGTTAAATACAATGGTATTGAAATAGGTACAGAATATCGGGAGTCGCTCCTTGTGGAGTATATGCGATTAGAGCTGCGCAAGATCGGCGACTACTTGAGTGGTTCTGATAATCAGGGAAAGGCGTATTCGTCAATCTCGTTTATGGACAGCTCAGGTAATGAGCAGCAGTGGAAGATAGAAACCATCGACCTCAAATACAAGGAATATATCGAGGCGTTGATAGCCTACGACAAACGCACCGAACAAGCCTTGCTTTCAAGTGTCGGACTGGACGCCTCTATTACTGCCGTGGACAAAGACGGCGTTATCAGCAAGTCGGGTTCTGACTCTTACTATAACTACCTTATATATATAATGTCGCTAACCCCCGAGGACGAGATATGCTGCGAGCCTTTCAATTATGCGCTCCGCCTCAATTTCCCCGACCTTTGGCAGCAGGGCTATCGCATAGGCTTCTATCGTGAGGTTCCGCAGCGACAGGAAGATGTAGCACCCAAGGACAGACTTAATCAGCAACAATCATGAAGAATGTTTTAGTAGATATTTTTAAGGACTTCGGCACCTTCAGTAAGTATGCTCCCGGTGTCGAAACGAATATGGACTTGAACGACCTCCTTTCATCAGGCATAACAGCCCGAAAGCGTGTGGAAACCATAATCACAGCAGAGGTATTCAATGCTATTGTAGGCAACCCCGACGATGCGCTGATAGAGGCTTTGCGTTCCGCTATTGCTAATATGACAATGGCCTCGCAGCTGATTTTCGACAGTATCAAGCGACGCAAGAATCAGGTGGATGTCTATAAGTACGAGATAGAGGGAATGAAGCGGTCGTATATGGACAACTACTACAATGCGATGGATAGCATTATCCAGAGGCTTATGTCGGTAGAAATAAATAGCGAAGACTCCAGTTCTCCGGCTGCTATATGGCGCAAATCCAGGTTTTACAAGATTATCGATGTCTGCAAGATCAGAACTGCAGATGAGTTCGACTCTATCTATCCGATAGACCTTTCTTACTTCTTTTTCTTCCGACTTCTGCCTCTGCAGAAAGAAACTCTCGACGAGCGACTGTCTGCATACTACGACCGCCTCACAGACGATAACCGTGAGCGAATAGAGCCGATATTGACCCTTGCACTGGTTAAAAAGACTGTTGCCAAGTCGCTCCGCCGATTTGATATCTTGGAGTTCCCTCCAACTATCCGCAACCTCTTTGATGACAGCCACGCCTCACGCTCGGGCAAGGATGAACACGATGCAGCACTTGACCTCGCCGACCGTCTTGACCTCGAAGCCGAGGAACTTATCTCCAATGCCGATACCTTGCTCGCAACGGACGCGTCTGTGGACTTCTGCTCTAATTCTGCGTATAACCGCCCTGATGACAAAATCATTATGCTGCCATGACAAAGGATATAGAACTCGTCTACAAAGGGGAAATACACCGCATCCCGAACCGTTGGGACGGTATGACCGACCGCCAGTATATTCGTCTTGTGGCCGACTTGCTTCGTATGGCTGCTGGTAAACTCTCTGCTGGAGAGGTGCGCATCAACTGGCTGTGCGACATTATGGGTTGGGATAAGCATAAGTTCCGCTCCGAGGAGCAGATTGCCAATCTTGTGGCTATCTCCGAGCAGCTCACGTTTATGTTCCAAATCAACTATCCCGACAACAACGCTGTGCTGGATGGTGTGGACGACGAAACTTACCAGTTATGCCGTCGCGTCGATCCCTACCGTCTGCATATTCCCCTTGCACGTGTGCTGCGCCGGCTCGACTATCAGTATGTGGTGGACCTGTGCTTCTGTGCGCAGCTCATCCCTGCCGTCCGAATTGGCGAGCATCGTTATCAAGGCTACAAGATTGAGACAGGCTACGGAATGCTCACCTGCTCGCTCACAGCCCTTCAGTATGTCGAGGCACAGGAACTCATCGAGCAGGGCGACGAGTCGCTTCCGCTCCTCGCTGCCATTCTCTACTATCCCGAAAAGGAGTACCATTCCGAGCTTGCCCACGAAAAGGCTAAAGAGTTCGCTAAACTACCGCTCGAATTACTTACGGCTATATCGTTTAATTTTCAGGCGTTTAACAACTATCTCTTTAGTAAGACTTCATTCTCTCTTTTGTCGAAGTTTGTCCGTAAGCCCAAGCATCCTATCACCACAGATGCCTCCGATGCGCTCTACGACCTCTCCAAAGAGGGGCTTGGCGATGCTCGTCAGATAGAGCAGATGAACGTGCTTACCTATCTGAAGGTGCTGCGCAAGAAGACCATCGATGCTGTCCACGATATGAAGGGCTTTGGGTGGGATAAATTAAAAATCAGTGAGGAGGTGGGGTTGCCTATCTCTGTAATCGACCAAATAATATAGCTATGTATAATAAAAGAGTTTGGCTCAATAAGCCCGAGTCTCCATCAACAGGCAATGTCATCTGTTTTGATGGTAATACCACCTGGCATGGTGAGACGATGCGAAACACATTCTTACAAGTGTCTGATTGTAATTGGGCTATCAGATTGCATAAAACAGAAGATGATAGCACTACAGATTTTATCGACAAACTAAAACTGTTGAGAGATGAAGTAGATAGTTTTATTTCATATTTGGAAGAAAATAAATAGAAGTATGATTTATGATTAAAGATCAGTTTCTCTATTTCGCACAATATCCGTCAAAAGAGGGTGTTCGTGCTATACTTACCAATGGTGCGAGCGACTTCCCTGGTTATAATGACCTTGCGGAGTCTCTTGATAAACTTCCCAATGTGTCGCGACTTCCTGAGATAGATAACTATGTCTATGGCCAGTCGTTCGATGAGTTGAAACAGCGCATCGATAACCTTGTCGGCTCGTTTCTCTTTGTCGACTATGGAGAATTCAATAGCCTTGTAGATAGTCGCAATTCATACGAGATTACCCAGCGCATCGCTATCACCGTTGCTCGCAAGATGCCCGACCGTGCTGATGCAGCCGAATATATGCTCGCTTCCGACTCCACGCTTCGTCTGCTCTCTCAAGTCCATGCCTGGATGCTTGCCGATGCCGAGGCGGATAATATCGAATGGCTCTCTCGTGGCGAACTCGATAAGGCGGAGATAATACCCTTTGTAGCCACAGAACTCTCTTCCATCGGCTGGACACTGATGCTCTCCTGCACCAGCCCCGACTCGCTCGGCACCCACCAACTTAGTCGGTCCTTTGCCAAGAGAACACCATAGCGTAAATTTGTATCACATTTAAAGCCCGACAATAATGAAAAGATTACCAATGATATCTATCGTTTCTCTGCCACTCACCATAGTGGCCGACTTCTCGCAGTATCTCTATCAGGACTGGGAGTTTGCCAAATGGATAGGCGTCGCTATCATCATCGACACTATTCTCAGCGTGTGGAAGCACTTTCTCCACAAAGATGCCTCCAGCGAGGCATTCTTCGGTAAGTTCAGTAAGAAGATTGCCATCTACATTCTTCTGCTCATCCTTTCAAACGTACTTGCCAATTTCAAGGTGAATGGCAGCGTGGTCGGTGCTACCCAGTGGATAGGAACCTATCTTTGCGTGTTTATGATGGTGCGTGAGTGCTTCTCGTGCGTCGAGAACATCCAAGCCATCTATCCCATATTTCCAACCTCATTCGTCCGCCGTCTAAAGGACTTCAACGATAAAGGCGAATACATCAAAAAAGACTGATTATGGCAACAGAAGCACAGCGTGATTTCGCACGCAATATCTATGCAGCAGCGCAGCAAGCCACCGACATCGCTCCCGAGTTCGTTACCGCCCAGGCTATCCTTGAGAGTGGCTGGGAAAAATCCCGTGTGGGCAAATACAATCTCTTTGGCATTACCAAGGGAAGCAACTGGACAGGCAAGACCGTCCTCGTCCTCACCCACGAGTATTTCTCCACGCCAAACCGCACATTCCTTCCTCCGGAGCGCGTCGTCTCTGTCGCAAAGTGTAAAACCCCAGGTCGTTGGTACTACACTGTCTATCGACTCTTCAAAGACTTCGACACCCTGTCCGATTGCCTACGCGAACACACCCGATTACTCCAGAAACCAGGCTTTGCCGATGCGTGGCCATACCGCCACGATGCCGAGGAGTTCGCCCGTCGCATCTGCGATAATCGTGGCAGCAAGTATGCCACCTCTCCCGACTATCTTCGTCAGATGCTCTCCTTGATAGTCTCTGTTCGTAAAATGTGTCAATAGACTATGGAAAAGAGAATTGCGATTATCTATGCTATTTGTGGTGCGTTCCTGGTACTCATCGCTGCCCTGGTGTTCTTCATTTGTCTCTATCTCGACACGGCAGCCGACCGCGACCGCATCAAGCAGAATCAAAGTATTCTGCTCCACAACGGCGTGGTAGAAATCAGCGAAACAGGTACAGGCAACAGCCATGCCTCTACTCCTGCCCTCACCCTCCGTCCGTCGGAGTTCAAGGAAAGCGGAGACACCTTGGCAAAGATTGCCCGTCAGGTAGGCATCAAACCTTCACGTATCTCCGAGGCTGCCACCGCTGCCACTACCACCGCAGCCGACATTACCGCACCAGTTTGGCACACGCCCGACACCACCATTGTTCCTACCGACAGCTTACATCGTCCCGATAGTCTTGTTTGCTTCTCTTGGCACGATTCTTGGATGTCGCTATCCGGTTGTGTGTCCGACAGTATATTCCGAGGCTCGATAGCTTCCACCGACACGCTCGACATCATCGTCCACCGCATACCCAAGCGTTTCCTCTTCTTCCGCTTCGGCTGCAAGCAGGTGCGCATGGACATCATCAGCCGTAATCCACACACACGGCTCACTTACGCACGATATTACCAGTTAGTTAAATAAATGTTCTCATAGGTTTTTTAGTTATTAGGTTAATAGATTGTTTTGGATGACGGGGCTTTCGCAGCGATGCGCAAGCCCCTTTTTGTATCGTTTTTTATCATTAGATAATTACTTCTAAACCACTGATTATAAAGCCAATACTACTTGCACGTTCCTCTTTATAGTGTTTACGCTATCTTGACTTTAACACATATTTAACCGTTGAATAAGTATATACTAAAATAAGTTAAATAATACCCAAAAGATTTGCATTTAATAAAGTATATACTTATCTTTGCATCAGATAATTAAAACAAATAGCAATAACTAAAAAGGTGAGACACACCGTAAAAACTGTTCAAAATCATGACAAACGTTGAAATTAACTTGAAGTATGCAGTAGCAGCCCTCGAAGCTGGTCGGTTAAATGACTATGAAGCAGAGTTCATTGAGTCAATAAGAGACTACAGCAAGAAAGAACTTAGAAAACTTAGTTCTAAGCAGTATAAACTTCTAAACGAAATATCTAACAAATAATAATCTAAAAGCTGCGCTATCGGCATGACGGGCAAAAATTATGATAAAGTACACAGAAAACAAAAAACAAGTTTTAGTAGAGAATTTTAGTGCATATAACGGCGAAGAGCCTGCAACCTTAAGAGGATATGTTGAGCGCGAAGCAGACAACGACCCTAACTTCTTCGGCTGGTTGTTCGATGATGGCAATATCGAGAGTTATTCCGACCTCACCGACGAGCAGAAACAAGAATACAAGGATTTCGTAGATAGCTTGTCCGATGCGAGCCTATCTGACCAAAGCCAGCTTGAAGAACTTGCCGTTTTCAATGAAGATGAAACATCTTTGTACTTCAAAGAAAAAGACCTCGAAAGAAATGGATATGATATGCTTGATATTACAGAGGCTTATCCCGAATATGACTTTGTAGAACGAGAATCAGACGGTCGTTTGGTTTTTCACCTCAATGACGAAAAATAAATAATAACAATATTCAGCCCTCGACAACACGGTTAAGTCAATTGTTCAAGAAATAGTTTTTTATGTGTAAAAGCACTTATTTTATTGAGTATAGTAAGGATAAACAATATATATTCCTTGTGCGCACAAAGGCTCCATGCTGGCGTATGGTTCTAAATAAAGACGAATTTGATGCTGACAAACTTGCAGCCTCTTTACGAAAAGCAGCAGAGTTTTTAACTAAAAGAAATAATTATGAATGAGGTAAAAAAGAAAAGGAGAATAGGTGTAGTCGGTAGGCCTCGAATTACGGCAAAGGCCTATTACTTCAAGGCAGACAAAGACCTTATAAAAATGCTTGACGAACAAGACAACAGAAACCGCTTCATCAACGAGGCGGTAAGGGAAAAAGGAAAAAGGGAAAAGCTTTTCTGACCTTTGCAACGCTCGTTCTTTATAGCCGTAGCAGTTTCCCTATACTACGGCTTTTTGCTTCAAATGTTAAAAATACGTCTTGGTAGCAAAAAAGTTACCAAAACATTTGGAGGTTTATAGCAAAATCGCTACCTTTGCATTGTCATTAAGACAAAAAGAGCTCTTTTAAATTATGAAGTACAATCAACTTTACAAGGAGTTGAGGAAAGCAGGATGCTTACTCACTCAACATGGTGCCGAGCACGATGAATGGACAAACCCTGCAACAGGGGCGAAAATCAGGATTCCAAGGCATGGCAGCCATGAAGTCAAAACGGGGCTGTTGAAGAAAATCTACAAGGTATTGCTCGGACGTTAATCGTCCGGGCGTACCGCCCCTTTTTTAAGAGTTGGTTTGCAGAAATAATAAGGGAGGGCTCTTTTCTTTCAAGTATATCATAAACAATAGAATATGGCACACAAAATTTTGGTAACAATCGAGTTTGGCAACGATGGTACTTATTCATGCTACAGTGAACAACCCATTGGCGAATACGCCCTCATTGATGGCGACGGAGCAACCGCCAGTGAGGCTAAGGCCGACTTTCTGAAAGCCGTTGAGGAATGCCGTCAGGCTTATCCTGAAGACGAACGCTACACAGGGCTTACTTTCGAGTATAAATATGATCTCCGCTCATTCTTCAATTATTTCAACTTTCTCAACGTTACCGAGATAGCCAAACGTGCTGGTATCAATCCCTCGCTCATGCGCCAGTACACCAGTGGGGTGAAGACTGCAGGAGAAACCACCTATAAGAAACTCTCCTCTTGCATCTCACAAATAAGAACGGAATTACAAACCGCCTCGTTCTAAGGGGCGACGTATTTCATAGTAAAAGAGCCAAAGCCTCTGGTGCGTGAAGCATCGGGGGCTTTTTTTTCTCAGTCCTTTTCCATACCGACAAATTCCACTACCTTTGCCATCGTAATATTAAAAGAGTCTGTTATGGCATTATCCGATAGTTTTGAATTTTTCCGTGCCAACCTTGATGCGTTCTATCGTGTATTCGGCGAGCAGAGCGTTGCCATCAAGGATTGCAAAGTCATCGGCTTTGGTGACGACAATGTTTCCTTGTGGCAACGTATGGTAGAGCAAGGTCATCAAGCAGGCACATTCATTGTCCAAAAATGTGGCAAGGACGAATCCTGTTTCACCGTTAATTTCCCAATGCTATATCAGCCTGTATCCTCATGCCTATGAATATACAAGAATCTTTCGCCTTTTTCTTTTCGCCACGCAAGAAATAATTGCGTTTTCTTTTGGCGGTTACAAAAATACGCCTTATCTTTCTCAAGTGTTGTGCTCCATAATTTTAAAAACTCTAAGTATTGTCACCTAAAACATCGGAGTTTTTCATTACGTAATTTTTATTACGTTTAAAATAAAATGATTATCTTTGTAACCAATCTAAACATGTAAAAATATGGACTTTAAAGACTCTATCAAGCAACTTGCTGAAAAAGTTGCTCAGTTAAAAGCTGGCATTCTTACTGAAGAAGCCACCAAGAATGCGTTTATCATGCCTTTTATCAATGCTTTAGGCTATGATGTGTTTAACCCTTTGGAAGTAATCCCGGAGATGGATTGTGACCTTGTGAAAAAGAAAGGAGAGAAAATAGACTATGCAATAATGAAAGATGGTGCCCCTATCATCCTCATTGAATGCAAGCACTGGCAACAAGATTTGTCCCTACATGACACGCAGCTCAAGAAGTATTTTGTCGCTTCTAAGGCCAAATTCGGAGTACTCACAAATGGCATCCGGTATCTTTTCTATACCGACCTCGAGGACCAGAATATCATGGACGAAAAACCATTCCTTGAACTGGACATCACCGACGTTAAGGATTACCAGCTCGAGGAACTGAAAAAATTCCACAAGTCCTACTTCGATATCGACAATATTCTCAACTCCGCCAGCGAACTCAAGTATTCCAACGAACTGAAGAAAATCTTCGCAGAGGAAATTGTCAATCCCACTCCCGAAATAGTGAAATACTTCACGAAGAAAGTCTACGACGGTATCATCACCTCTAAGGTACAGGAGCAGTTCTCCGAGCTCGTCAAGCGAGCTATCAGCAGCTATATCAACGAACTCATCTCCAAGAGGCTGAAGACGGCGCTCAGCTCCGAAGAGCAGCGCGAGGCAACCGAAACAGCAGTAGCCAATACAGCTACAGAACAGGAAGGGGTTGTCGCTACAAGTGAAGATGGCATTGTCACCACGCAGGAAGAGCTTGATGGCTTCAACATCGTGAAAGCTGTGGTGCGCAAATCCGTCGATGTCTCCCGTGTCGTTTATCGAGATGCCCTTTCTTACTTCGCCATACTGCTCGACGATAACAATCGCAAACCAATTTGTCGCCTCTATTTCAATAGCAAGACAAAGAAGTATATCTCAACATTCGATAAGGACAAGAAAGAAACAAAGCACGAAATCAAAGACCTTAACGATATTTTCAACTTTGAAAATGAATTGTGCGAGGTAATCAAAGGATATGATGAGAAATAAGGTAAGAACTTAAATTCCACCCCTTCGAAAAAATATCCCCGAAATCCTTGCAGGTTTCGGGGATATTTCATACCTTTGCCCTCGGAATAACAACAATGGTAGTCCATTCCGATGAGCAGCGGTTATTGCTCAGCATAGTTTGCTTGGGCTTTTTTCATGCCCACAATTCAATATTGGCGGTTGCCATCTCGTACAATACGATTAGCTCCTCGGGGTGAAGTCATTGTTGTTATTCCAGCGGGATGTGCAGCCGCTTTTCTGTATCTCTGCCCCGGCAGTTCCGGGAATGGAATAACAACAATGCAACATGCAACAGACAATCAATTTTGAAGCTCAGGCGCAAGTTACTCGCCCAGCTATCAACGTACGTGCTACCGTGCAGCGCAAAATCAAGTCCATTAACCTTTGGCTCGACCAGAGGAGCGAGTTCTACAGCCGTATCACCGAGTTCTCCGTTACCCGTCGTTTGGTTCTTCGTGTCAATGCCGTATCTTTGTGCCTCATGCTCACCGCCATCGCCGTCGAGCAGCGTCCACTCGTCACCATCACCTCTGCTCTCTGCGCAGGCTGGATGGTCTATCGCATCAACAAAACAGATAAGAAAGGAGGTAAAAAATGAAAGGATTAACTACAGCAGAGATGGAAATTAAAATGAATTTCCCTGATATGGAAAAGATGGTAGTAGAATTTGATGTTATTTTTTCAAAAAAGGAAGTTGAAAAAAGAGGTCGAGAGATAGCAGCCAGTTTAGATACTTATTTGCTTAGATATGAGCATAGTGGAACAGGAGCTACCTTTTACTTTAGCCAAATGGCAAAGGATATCGTTTCGAATATGAAAGAAGGGCAAGAGGTAACATTGGTTCAAAGAGATGTTACAGGAAAAATAATTCCGAGCCTTAGCAGAAAAGGGCGATTGGAGGCTTTTGAGGATACTGTATATGTAACTTATATGAGTGGCGATGCAACTGTAAGAGTAGAGTTTGAAGATGATACCGACAGCTATGCCATTTACAATCTTGTTTTTTCGCAGACTGATAAACAGAAGGAAGGAGGCGCACAATGAAAACTACTCTCATTCATTTGGGCGAGGAAGCCACAGCAACCCTTGAAGCAATGCTCGACCCTGGTTATATCTACGAGCGCACCGAGCGTCTTCAGGCCATTGAGGACTTCCTTATCGAGCAGTGGCGCGATGCCAATAACATCAAGCCCGAGACAGCCCTCACCTTCCTCGACACCCTGCGCTCACTGCGTAAGGACTTCGGCACGTTCCTCACCTCGGTAGACCCTTCAGGCGAAGCCGATTATCGTCAAACCCTTAACCCTTCAGACAATGAGTAATAAGAAAGAAACCCCTGAGCAGCCCATCACAGATATCAGCATCTACGTTGCTGCTCTTTCCACCACCTACCGCCCTGCTTCCGCACCGACCGAAGCCACCCATTTCTTCTCCACCGCCGAGGTTGTCGATGCCATTCGTGGCATCGACAACCTCCGCTCGTATCGACTACGAGCAGGTATTCTCCGCACTCCGCGATGCCGGATACAAGTTCTGCAACCGCCCCGGGGCGCACGGCTTAGAGTTCAAATGGATGTTCCGTGAACGTTAATTTTCTTTTTTGTCAAAGCATCCATTCATTTGGATGTTTGTTTGTCAGGGCACTTCGTCGTGAGACGAGGTGTCCTTTACAACAAAAAAATAAGTACATAAATTTGCCATCGACAAACAAACAAGTAAAATGAATGAGACAAATAATCAGACACGCCTCGCTCTTCAGCGGTATTGGCGCACCCGAACTCGCAGCCTTATGGCTTGGGTGGCAAAATGTTTTTCACTGCGAGATCAACGAGTTCTGCAACACAATCCTCAATTACTGGTTTCCAAACTCCATCAATTATGAAAACATCAAGACAACAGACTTCTCACAATGGCAAGGACAAATCGACATTCTCACGGGAGGCTTCCCTTGCCAACCTTTCAGCTCAGCAGGGCAGCGACTTGGAGCGGACGATGACCGCTACCTCTGGCCTGAGATGCTACGAGTCATCAGGCAGATACAGCCCACTTTCGTCATTGGTGAGAACGTTGCTGGTATCCTCTCGATGGTACAGCCCAGCGAAGAGGTTAAGGTGGAAAGCACAACCTCTCTCTTTGACGAGAACGACGACATTTACAAAAAAGAACAGCAGTTCGTCGTCGAAACAGTCTGTTCAGACCTTGAGCGTGAAGGATACTCCGTCCAGCCATTTGTTATTCCGGCTTGTGCCGTCGGTGCGCCCCACCAGCGAGACCGAGTGTGGTTCGTCGCAAGAAGGAATGTTCCCACACCTACTGCTGACACCCTGCACGAGGGAGTTCTGCGAGGACCCAGCGTCGATGAGAGCGAGGGCAAAACGCAACGGCTACAAGAACGGCACGAAATACAACAGTCTGCTGAGTCAAGTAGTCTACTCCGACATACTCCCCACGCCAGTAACGCAGGGGCTGAAGGTGTGCCAGGACGGCAAGCAGAAGTTCCTTTCCCTCGGTCTGCTCCCTACACCATTAGCGGTGGAGATACAATACAGCAAGCGCATCAAGGCACTGAAGGAGAAAGGAGGAATGTTGCCCGAGATGTTCCGCAGATGCGACTGGCTGCTGACTCCGAGTGCGAGCGACGGGATGCGGGCTATGATGACGATGGACAACCTCAAGGCTCACCGCAAGAAGAATGCAGCACAGAGCAACTTGGCGGAGCAGATTGCCCACAAGATTGGTGGAGGGACTTCCCAACTGTCTCCCCTATTTGTAGAGGAAATGATGGGCTACCCTTTGATATATCTCGTCTTACCATTCCTTTCACAAGATGGCGACAAGAATCAATAAAAGCCCTCGGCAACTCTATGGTTCCTCAAGTTGTCCTTGAATTGTTTAGGGCTATAGAACAAGAGTTGCTCTGATATATTCCCCCCCGAGGCCCCCACGCTTCGGGGATTTTTTGTCCTTTATCCTTTACCTTTCTCTTATTATCTTTGCTGTATGATAACAGAACAATTTATCAAGGATGAGTTTGTCTCTGAGATTCTTCGTCGCGATATAGGTATTATCTATAAGACACAAGAAGAAGCAGCCCAGCGATATTTCAAGGTGCGTACTGGTACCTTGCGAAGTGAGTTATCTCGGCATGACTTTAACCTCCAGTCTTCCAATGGGCAGTCTACCGTCTATCTGCGTGTATTGCCTTATCTTCGTTTTCTTGATATGCAGTATCGTCTACCTTATTCAGGTTTAAGTTCTAAGCGTGCCAAGAAGCAACGTGCCAAATATGCCATTTACAACCGTGTTGTATGGGGTGTACTTTATAATGAAACATTCCCCGATATTCGGACTGGTTTTACCAATGAGGTCAGAGCTGCATGGAGAAAGCAGATGGAAGAAGCCCTCTCAAATAAGATCTTACCCAACGAAATAAAATAGTTATGAGCAAGTTAAAAGAAGACCATATCAGTCTTGTTGTCGATGCAAAGACATCTGCTGCCCAGCAAGAATTACAGCAGTTGGAACGTGCCACCCACGATCTTCGCAAGGAGATGAAGGCACGACAAAATGCCATGCTCGATCTTGAAGCAGCAGGAAAGAAGGAATCGGAAGAATATAAGCGATTGCAGAGCGAAGTCAAAGCCTATAGCAGCCAAATAAAGGATAACGAAACGAAACTTCGCAGTCTTCGTTCACAGATGGACATCAATGCAATGACAATGTCCCAATTACGCAAGCAAGCCAAAGAGCTCCAAAACGCCCTTAATAATACCTCCAAGGCAACCAACCCCAAGGAATATGAAAAGCTGGCAGGGCAATTGCGCAACGTAAATGGTCGTATGTCAGAACTGCGCCGGGACGCATCCAATCTAACAGGAACAATGGGACAGCAATCAACTGGAATTATGGGCAAGTTTCAGTCAATGTTTTCTTCCATCTCGGGTGGCTGGACAAAATTTGTCGGGGTTGCCACCGCAGCCATTGCCTCTGTCTCAGCAGCAATCGAGGGTGTTAAGTGGTGGTACAACTACAATACAGAGATAGAGGAAGCTCAACGCCTCACTCGCGAATTTCTTAATATTTCCGGTGATGAACTAACCAATGTGCGCAGTCAAATTTCCGCTCTTGCCTCTCAGATGGGTAAAGAATACAAGGATGTATTGGGATCAGTAGACACTCTAATGAACCAGTATGGAATCACCGCCCAGGAAGCAATCAATAATATCAAGGATGGTATTCAGGCTGGTGCTGATGTCAATGGTACATTCTTAAGCCAAATCAAGCAGTTCGCACCAGCTTTCAGCGATGCAGGAGCTTCCGTGTCCGACCTTGTGGCTTCTATTACCCAAACACGCTCTGGTCTATTCAATGAGCAGGGTATGGCTCTTATACAGACAGCTACCAACCGTATAAGAACAATGTCCACATCAACACAGAGCGCACTCGACAATATTGGAATTTCCAGCAAACAACTTGAGCAAGACCTTATCTCGGGGAAAACCAGCATCCTCCAGGCTGTTCAAAAAATCTCTGCAAAGATAAAGGAACTCCCCGAGAACTCTATGCAGGTAGGCGAGGTTATGAAGAGCGTATTCGGTAAGACCGCAAGCAACGAGGGTATGAAGCTCGTAAAGTCTTTGGCCGATATGTCCACCAATATGGAAGACCTCAAGGGTGTCACAGGTGAATATGGAGAACTTCAGAGAAAGGAGATCGAGGCACAGGCAGAACTCAATGAGAAAATGTCGAAGTTCTTTGGAATTGGTGATAATGGTTTCGAGGAAATGACCATGAAAGCCAAGATTTTTGCAATGAACGCCCTTTCTAAGATTATCGACTACACTGTCAAAATCATCAATTACTTCATCGACCTTTACAATCAATCTACCATTGTGCGTGGAGCTGTTGAATATCTTAAGTTATCGTTTAAGAATACTTGGGAAGCAGCCAAACTGGGTGCATTTCTTGTAATAGATGCCTTTAAGGCTGTTGGCAGGATGGGTAAAGCAGTGGCTACTGTTCTTGAAGGAGTACTGTCTTTCGATGTAGACAAAATCCTCCAAGGAGCGCAGGGCGTTGTAAATGCCTACAAAAACACATTCACAGAAATTGTCAATGATGCAAAGGAATTTGGCAAAAGCTTTGGGCGTAACTTCTCTGAAGGTATCAAGAACACGCTGAACAACAAACCCGTCGCTCACGTTTCTGTGGATATGAAAAGTACGAGTTCTCCGGCTACGACAACAACTGGAGATAGCAATAACAAACCCTCCAAAACAATAGAGAATGGGATAAAAGATAAAAAAGACAGCAAGAAGACAGACCCTGACGATATTGCTACCAAGCAGTTCTCTCACGACCGCAGTCAGGATTTAGAAGAAGCCAAGCAGTTCTACAATCAGGACTTGAATGCTCTAAAGCAATCATTGGCAGAGAAAAAACTTACACAAGAGCAGTACAATGCCTATGTAGGCGCATTGAATATACAGCACCAAAATAACCTGTTAGCCATAGAACAGTCTTACCAGACACGTTCACAAAACTTGGCTATGAAAGATGCTGCGAAGAAGAAAGCCCTTCAGGAAAGTCAAGATAAGGCAGTTGCCGATCAGAAACAGGCAGCAACTACAGCTTTCATTGAAAATGAAAAGCAATTCTATGATGCGCTTGAGAAAATGGAGGATATGCGTAAAGCATCTGCTCCACAGACATTACAACAAGAACTTGACACGAAACTTCTTGCATTGGACGGCTACTATAAAGCATCCCTCCAACTTGCAGAGGATGATGGTGAGAAGCAGAAGCAAGTAACAATAGCCTATGAATCTGCAAAGGCTCAGATAATAGCAGAATACGCAAAAAAAGCTGCGGAAGACAAGGAACAGGCACGCCAAGCATACGGACTTAACACTTTTGAGGATGAATTGGCTGTACGCCGTAAGAAGATAGACGAGGATTTCGCCAAGGGTGTACTCACCGAGCAGCAACACCAACAGGCACTAACCAATCTTGATCAGCAATCAGAGGAACATCGCCTTCAGATACGCCAGCAGTATGGTCTTGCTACCCAGCAGGAACTCTACAACGCCGAACTTGAGATGCTCCAGCTCCACCTTCAAAACAAGGAAATATCACAGGAAGAATACGAGGAAGCAGTAAAGAACCTCAAGATACAGAAAGCAAAGGAGGCTTTCGACTACTACGCTGGTCTTGCTGGCGGTGCGGTCAAAGCTCTGCAAGATGCCGAGATGGCCAATGTCGATGCCAAGTACGATGCCGAGATAGAGGCAGCACGCAATGCAGGTAAGGACACTACTGACATCGAGAAGAAGAAAGCCGACGAGAAGCTGAAGATACAGAAGAAGTATGCCGATGTGAACTTTGCCATCAAGGCGTCACAGATTATTGCCGATACGGCAGTTTCCATTATGAAGGCTCTTGGTGAACTCGGCCCTATCGCTGGTCCTATCGCAGCAGCCCTGATGGGTGTCACTGGTGTGGCTCAGCTTGCAGCAGCCAACGCCGAGCGTCAGAAGGTTAAGCGAATGACCTTAAGCGGAGCGAGCGGTTCAGCCTCCGCGTCGGGCGCACGTGTCGCCACTGGTTTGGAGTCGGGCGGTAGCATAGACATTGAACGCGAGCAAGACGGTAAACGCTTCCATGCTGCCTACGACCCCGACCGCCGAGGGTTTATCAACAAGCCTACGGTCATCGTCGGCGAGGGAGGCTATGGCCATAGCAAGGA